>JBKOYU010001163.1:0-3102 GCA_046725575.1 Actinomycetota bacterium
GCATCGCCGCACGCCGATGGACTGGGACGCCGAGCACATCCTGCTGCGCACGGTGCGATGCGTGAGCGGCACGGTCGAGTTGGTGATGAACTGCGAACCGGCTTTCGACTACCACCGCAACGCGGCTACGTGGGAATACTCCGCCCAGGCCTACGGCGAGGCGATCGCTCGTTCCGGCCGTGACCCCGACGCGCATCCGACGCTGCGCCTGACAACCAATCTGCGGCTCGGGCTTGAGGGCCACGAGGCCCGGGCACGGACCCGAATGAAGGAGGGCGACAACGTCTTCGTCGCGCTGTCGTGGTCGAAGCATCCAGTGCCGCAGACCTACGACGAGGCCGCCGACAAGATGTGGCAGACCAGCGAGTGCTGGCGGCAGTGGATCAACATCGGCGACTTCCCCGATCACCCGTGGCGGTCGTACTTGCAGCGCAGCGCGCTGACGCTGAAAGGCCTGACGTATTCGCCGACCGGCGCCCTGCTGGCCGCGCCGACCACGTCGCTGCCGGAAACGCCTCAGGGCGAACGAAATTGGGACTATCGATACGCGTGGGTGCGTGACTCGACGTTCGCGCTGTGGGGCCTTTACACGCTGGGCCTGGATCGCGAGGCCGACGACTTCTTCGCGTTCATCGCCGATGTGTCGGGGGCCAATAACGGTGAGCGCCATCCGCTTCAGGTGATGTACGCCGTCGGCGGCGAGCGCAGCCTCCTCGAAGAGGAGCTACACCACCTGTCCGGATACGACAACGCCCGCCCGGTGCGCATCGGCAACGGCGCCTACAACCAGATGCAGCACGACATCTGGGGCACGATGCTTGACTCGGTCTACCTGCACGCCAAATCGCGCGAGCAGATCTCCGACACGTTGTGGCCGGTGCTCAAGCAACAGGTCGAAGAGGCGATCAAGCACTGGCGCGAACCCGATCGCGGCATCTGGGAGGTGCGCGGCGAGCCGCAGCACTTCACTTCGTCGAAGATCATGTGTTGGGTGGCGCTGGACCGCGGCTCCAAGCTGGCCGAGCTACAGGGCGAGAAGTCCTACGCGCAGCAGTGGCGTGCGATCGCCGAGGAGATCAAGGCCGACGTGCTGGCCAATGGCGTCGACTCCCGCGGAGTGTTGACGCAGCGCTACGGCGACGACGCGCTGGACGCCTCGCTGCTGTTGGCCATCCTGACCCGGTTCCTGCCCGCCGATGACTCCCGAGTGCGCGCGACGGTGCTGGCCATCGCCGACGAGCTGACCGAGGACGGCCTTGTGCTGCGGTACCGCACCGAGGAAACCGACGACGGCCTGTCGGGCGAGGAAGGCACGTTCACGATCTGCTCGTTCTGGCTGGTGTCGGCGCTGGTCGAGATCGGCGAGATCCACCGGGCCAAGCACCTGTGTGAGCGGCTGCTGTCGTTCGCCAGCCCGCTGCACCTCTACGCAGAGGAGATCGAGCCGCGCACAGGCAGGCACTTGGGCAACTTCCCGCAGGCGTTCACCCACCTGGCTTTGATCAACGCGGTGGTGCACGTCATCCGGGCCGAGGAGGAGGCTGACTCCTCCGGCGTGTTCGTGCCTGCCAACGCACCGATGTAGGGACGGTAGCGACCGGATGACGGGTCGGTAGCGCTTCAGGATCATCGTGTCTCGATGTCTTGTTGGCGATGTCTTGGTCTCGCACCATGGCATCCATGAGCTATCGCGTGGGGGACGACACTTCGCGTCGGGTGATCGACGTTGCCACAGGAATCCTCATCGGGTTGCGCGGCTGCTCCGATCACGAGGCATTCGACGAACTCGTGCGAGTGGTGCATCAGACCGGGGTGGGCATCGGCCGGCTGGCCGCCGGTTTGGTGGCGCTGGCCAGCGGTTCGTCGTCTGGCGAGCACGCTGAGGCATTCGCCGTATGGGGTGAGCTGTTGCGGCGTGGCAGGCTAGCTCCCCTGGCCGCCGGTTAGCCGGCGAGGGCCCGGCGCTGCGCCAAGCGTCGCTCCGCATATGCGCGACCCCTGTCGGCATCGCCGACGACGTAGCCGACAATGTCGGCCAGCGTGTTGATGCGGCTCCCGCCGCCCCATGTGCCGTCGGGAATCTCGTTGGTGAACACCCACACCCGGTTCGGGTCGTAGGCATACGCATTGTTCTCGGCTTGCAGCACGGCGTCGGTGACGTCACGCACGATGGCGGCCCGCCGCTCGTCGTCGAACTGCCCCTCGGGCACCGACGCGATGAACCGGTACCGCGGTTCGGTGGCGCGCTCGCCCGCGACGAAGACCTCGGCCGGGCGGTGCAGAAACACCCAGGCGATCGCCCGCGCCCGCGGATCGGACGGGTCGGCCCCTTCGTGCCGCAACAGGAGGTCGGTGAGCTGGGACATCAACGCCCGTTCGGCGACTGGTGAGAGCGCTCCGGCGGGGACGTACGCGTCGAGCATGGGCATGGGCCAAACCTCCATCGGTCGAGCTGAGTTTATTTTCTGAACCTATAGCGCTGGGTTTTGATTGTCAACCCAGCTACGATTGGCGCATGCACTCAGATCGGTTCCGCTACAGCGCGGCCAACTGCTCGATCGCTCGCACGCTCGGTGTGGTCGGCGAGAAGTGGACGTTGCTCATCCTGCGTGACGCGTTCTACGGGGTGCGACGGTTCGACGATTTCCACACCGCACTGGGCTGCGCGCGCAACCTTCTCGCTGCACGATTGAAAACTCTTGTGGCGCATGGACTTTTGGAGCGGGTGGCCTACACCGACGAGCGCGGCCGAGGCCGACACGAATACAAGCTGACAGACAAGGGCCGGGATCTGTATCCGGTCGTGGTCGCGCTGATGCAATGGGGCGATAAGTGGACCGCCGACGACGCCGGGCCCGCCGTGCAGCTGTTTCACCGCGACTGCGGAGAGCCAGTCACCGCCGAACTCACCTGCGCCGCGGGCCATGCGTCCCTCGGCGCGCGCGATACCGAGGCGAGACCCGGCCCTGGTGCGGTCAGCGTCGCCTAACGACTTTTCACCGCGACGACCCGCTCGACCAGCCCGAGCTTGAACCGTTCCGCCCGTTCAATCGTGAACGGCCGCTGCTCGACCTTTGTGCGAGGACGCCGCAGAAAATGCTC
>JBKOYU010000888.1:0-2213 GCA_046725575.1 Actinomycetota bacterium
CGCAAGCACTAGCCGACGCTACGGCGCTCACCAGGCTCGGCGCGCACCCGGCAGCAAAGGTTGTAGACCGGCACAAACACGACAGCGACATATACGCTGTAGACGATGCTCCAGCCAAGACCCGTCACGAACCCGACGACGGTCCAGCTGAAGCCGGGAAATGCGGCAGCGAAGACGCTGTCGGTAAACGACGAGCGCGCCAACGCATGCCACAGATAGCACACCGCGTAGGTGATGACAGCGAACACCATCAGCGACGACGCGACGCGGGTGACACTCAATCTGTATCTGTCCACGTCTGATCTCCAATTCTTGTGGTACCCAAATCGCCTGCAGCACAATATTGCTATGGCTAGCCCTTGAACGTCGGAGTTTGGGACCCGTGAACTAACCACATAGCACCTAAGTACGTACTGCCAATGGCATCGCTCCACAGCATTGGCGCAGCCCCATGACACTGCGGCGTCGGCTTAACCCAGGAGACTCTGCGTCGGGCATGACGGAACCGCGCAAACCGCAACAGTTTCCACGCAGGTGTCGCGACGTCCATATCGTGGGCGAAACCGTCATTTTCGGACTAAATCAGGTGCCCGATGCCCTCGGGGGCGAGCTCTGCGAGGACCGGCCTACGGTGGTGACTACGACATTCGCCGGGCGCCCTGCGCTGGTCCGCGGTTGTGGGTGAGCCGCCGGGAATCTCCGTTCGACAACGTTGTCAACTGTGCCTTCCAGGTGGTGCCCCCCAAGGAGCGGCTTTAGCTGGGTTGGCGTAGCGAAAGGCCGGCGGCGCGATAGATCGCGTCGATGACGGTCATGTTTTCGACGGCGTCCTCCGGCGTCGTCTTGACCGGGTCGCCGCGGAGCACGGCCGCGGCGAAAGCGTCGAGCTGATACGCGTAGGAAGCGCGGCGCGCGAAACGCTCGACCCGTTTGCCCTCGGCTGATCGTACCGAGAGCCGGTGGAAAAACTGGGGCATGACCGGATTAAGCGCCCGCAGCTCGCCGCGCTCACCTACCACCCGGGCGCTCATCTGGAGCAGATTCGCTGACCACATCGAGCAGCGCACCACGCCGGTGTGCCCACCGGGGAACCGCAACTCGGCCGTCATGGCCCGGTCGATCTGCGGACCGCGCAGCTTCGCCCGCACCGAAATAACCTCAGGGGTTGCGCCGCCGAACGTGCGGGCCATATGCACCGCGTAACACCCTGCGTCCATGGTCGCGCCGCCGGCGAGCGAGTAGTTGTAGCGGATGTCGGAGAACATCGGCAGGGGATAGCACAAGACCGCCTCCACCCGCTGCAGCTTGCCCAGTTCGCCCGAGGCAATGATCTGCTCGATGCGCAAAGTCAGCGGATGGTAGCGGTAATGGAACGCCTCCATCACGACTCGGCCCGACGTCGCCGCCAAGTCAGCGATCTCGCGAGCTTCGGCCGCGTTGGCCGTGAACGGCTTTTCGCACAGCACATGCTTACCGGCGGCCAGTGCGGCTCGCGTCCACCGGCCGTGCAAGCTGTTCGGCAGCGGATTGTAGATAGCGTCGAGATCCGGGTCGGCGATCAGCCTCTCGTAGTCCTCGTGCACGCGGGCGATCCCATGTTTGGCGGCAAAGGCATGCGCGCGCGAGGCATCGCGCGCCGCCACCGCGGCGACCTCAACCTCGGTGCTTGCCGCAGCCGGCTTGATCAGCGCCATGGGTGCGATGCGCGCGGCGCCCAGGATGCCGATGCGCAGAGGCGCGGCCCGGTTCCCAGTCACGGACGCGACGCTAACACTTGCCTCGGCTCGGTCGGTGTTGGAAGTCGCAGGCGACGCATCCACGACGCCTCGGTGCTTGTTCCATCAGCAACGGTGATCGCCAACTGCCACCGCGCCCGATCACGCGAGTGCAAACCGTGCTCGCACGCTTGGCCGACCGTCACCGGGCCGATCACGTGCGGGCGTAGGGCGAAATTATCGGCGCGCCCTCTCCGAAGCGCTTCCGAACCCGAATTCCTGTATCGCACAGAAGATGACGACCAACTACCCATCTTTCTGGTGGACGCCCGTACGCGTGAGGGACAGTCCGGATCACCGGTACTGCTGTTTCGATACCCCGGCGAAAGTGGTCGCAAAGCAAGACCGGAGTGTCGGGATAGTCCGCGGCACTGAGTCGAAGCTGCCGGGTGTCTACACCGGTAGTATTCGGAGGGACTCCGACTTGGGGGTTGTATG
>JBKOYU010001106.1:0-7139 GCA_046725575.1 Actinomycetota bacterium
GCGCCTGGGTACCCCCACGAAATGGATCGGGCGCATCGGCAATGACAGCCTTGGTGAGAAAGTCGTCCGCGAGCTTCGCGCCGAGGGGCTGACGGTCCATGCCGTCACCGATCCGACCGCTCCGACCGGTCTGATGATCAAGGAGCGGCGCACCGCCGACGCCAGCCGCGTCTGGTATTACCGCTCCGCCAGCGCGGGCAGTCGCCTCGGTGCGGATGACGTGCCCGCCGGTGTCATCGAATCCGCGGCACTGCTTCATATCACTGGAATCACGCCTGCGTTGTCGGACTCGTCGGCCAAGGCCGTTGTGACGGCGATCGACCGAGCGGTCCGTGCCGGGGTACCCGTCTCCTTCGACGTCAACCACCGGTCCGCGCTGTGGCACAACCGGGATGCCACACCCGTCTACCGGGAACTCGCGGCGCGGTCCACGATCGTGTTTGCCGGCTATGACGAAGCTCGGCTCGTTGCCCCCTCGGCGTCGGGCGTTGCCGGCGTCGCGACCGCAATCTCGAATCTCGGCCCGTCACAGGTCATCATCAAACTAGGAGCCGACGGCTGCTTCGCCCTTGTTGACGGAAGCGCCACGCGGCAGCCAGCAATACCCGTCCACCCGGTCGACACTGTGGGTGCCGGCGATGCTTTCGTTGCGGGTTACGTGTCGGAATACGTTGCTGGACACGACGTCTCGACGAGACTCAAAACCGCAGTGACAGCCGGGGCATTCGCTTGCCTGACGCATGGCGACTGGGAAGGCATGCCCCGACGGTCCGAGCTCGGGTTGTTGCACGCTTCTGAACCCGTCACACGCTAGGTCCTGCTCGCGCGGCCGCCCGCGACGGGCCCCAGACACCAAGCGCGACGGGCGCTTCCACGGTGACGACGGCGTCCAGCTCGTCGACCACGCATTGCGCTACCACCGTGTGCATGGCCTGCGCCACCACGGAGGCCTGCGCGCACGCCGCATCGGCACCAGCCGCGAGTCGAGCCGCCGCCGCCAACGCCGCCAGGTCGGCTGCGGCCTGCGCCCGGTGACGGGCGATCACCGCCGACCCGACGTACACACCGGCGGTGGCAACTGCCAACAACACCGCCATCATCGCGACGGCCACCAGGCTGGCGGAGCCCCGCTCAGCGCGGACCGGGTTCGGCCGCGGCGATCGCCTCCGCTGCGATGGTGATGCCCGGCAACAACGGCGATCGCGCGGTGACAGTGGCAACGACCAGCTCCCCGTCACGCCGCAGCTGCACGGCTGCCCCCTCCGGCGCAATACGTTGCGCTGCAACGGAAGCCGAACCATCGGCACCTCGCGCCGCGAGACGGGCGGCCTCACGTGCGGCGTCGATGCAACGGACCTGCATCGACACCGCGGTGAGCCCTGACACACACAGGATGAGGACGACAACCAGCGCGGCGATCGCGAATGCCGCCTCGACGGTGACGCCGCCGGCTTCATCGGCTAGACGTTGGTGTTCAACGCCCGGTTGATGATGTTGGTCAACGCGCTGACGATGGAATCGCCGGTGATCACCGTGTACAAGATGGCCCCGAATGCCGCTGCGGCGATGGTTCCAATCGCATACTCGACCGTGGACATGCCGTCGTCGTCCACGACCAACAACGTCAGCCGAGCCCACAGTGCTCGAATTTTGTTCTCTACCATCATGGTTTCCCCTCATCTCTCGTCGGCCGTCACAGAATTCCCGACCCCAGTACGTCACCGGCCAAGCCGGCTACCACGGGCACGATGCCCAAACACACAAACGCCGGGAGATAGCAGAGGCCCAGCGGCCCTGCGATCAACACCGAGGCCCGCTCGGCGGCAGCGCTCGCCGCATCGGCTGCGTCGTGGCGTGACTGGTCGGCCAGCTCGGCCACTCCTTGCGCGAGCGCAGCACCCGACGACGCCGATCGCCGGGCCAGCCGCAACAGTGCGTCGGCGTGGTTGCCCACCGGGCCCGTCGTATTCGTCCACGCCGTCGCCGGTTCGGCCCCCAACGCCAACAGGTCGGCGGCGCGGTTGAGCACTCGCGCCAGCGGGGCAGGCGCCGAAGGCGCGGTCGCCGACGCGGCCGTCGACACCGCCATCCCTGAGCGCAGGCAAGCCGAGAGCACGTCGAAGCTGGACGCCGCGGCCAACGGATCACTCGCGTCGGAGAACGTCGACCCACGCCGCGGTGCCACCGCCGTCAACCGGGCCCGGACTCGTGGCCGGGAGTCCCCGCCGATCAGCAGCGCTGCGGCCAAAAGCAAAGCGGCCCAGCTCATGTCAGCACCCGAGCGGTGATGCGATCTGACCACAGCAGCCCGGCACAGGCCAGCGAGGCGCCGATGACCAACAACCAGCCGCCGACCCCGCGCGATAGGAGGAAGCGCACCGGCTCTGCGCCGATCAACTCGCCGAGGCCGATCCCGAGCAGCGGCAGCCCGGCCAGTACCGCGGCAGTGGTACGCGCTCCGGTCATCCCTGCATCGACCCTGGCCGAGAAACGCTCGCGCTCAACGATGTCACGCTGCGCCGTCTGCATCAGCGTCGCGATCGCCAGCCCGTGATCCTGGGCGAGTTGCCAACACACCGCGAGCCGCCGCCAGTGCGCAGGCATCACCGAACTCCCGCTCACACTGTGCAGGCCCGCGGCCACGTCGGCGCCCAGCCGCGCTCGGGCCGCCACCGCCCGCAGTGACTCCGCCACCACCCCGTCGACCTCCGCGGCCGCCGCATCGAAGGCAGCGACCGGGTGGACCCCCACCCGTAGTTCGCCGACGAGGACATCCAATGCTCCTTGCAGGCCGGCAGATTCGGCGGCGCGGCGCCTTACCCGGACATGTCTCCTCCGCCGCATCCACAGCGTGGCACCGACGATCGAGGATGCCGCGACGACACTGACCGGCAGTACGACCGCCAGCGCCGCGGCAACGACGCCCGCGCACGGCACCGCCGGCGACCGGCGTCGCGCCGGCACGAGAAGGCCGACTGCTTTGAGCCTGGAGCGTGACGCGGCGGGGATCATCAGAAGGGCGAGCGCCAGCGCCAAAACCGCGCCACTCACGGTCGGCCCCTATTGCGTAGCAACCTTGCCAAATCGTCGCTCCCACAGCCGAATCCGGTGTCGACCTGCCACGCGGTTGCGACCCGGACACGGCCATCATCGCCGCGCTGAAGCACACCGATCTCGCTCAGCCGGCGCTCGCCGTTTCGGTTGCGGCTCACGTGCAACACCACCTGCACGGCGGCCGCCAGTTGGCTGTGCAACGCTGCGCGGTCAAGCCCGCCGAGCGCCGCAAGGGCCTCGAGGCGAGCCGGTACCTCGGCGGGGTTGTTGGCATGGACCGTGCCTGCGCCGCCGTCGTGGCCGGTGTTCAGGGCGGCAAGCAGGTCCACCACCTCGGCGCCGCGCACCTCGCCGACGACGATCCGGTTCGGCCGCATCCGCAGCGCCTGCCGCACCAGATCGCGGACAGTTACCTCGCCGACGCCCTCGACGTTGGCGCAGCGCGCGACGAGCTTGACCAGATGCGGGTGCGCGGGCGCGAGCTCCGCCGCGTCCTCCACGCAGACGATGCGTTCGTCGGGGGCAACGGCGCCCAAGATTGCGGCCAACAGCGTTGTCTTGCCTGCGCCCGTCCCTCCGGAAATGAGGAACGCCAGCCGCGCGCCGATGATGTCATCGAGCAGAGTTGCCGCTTCAGGTGGAACGGTCCCGGAGCGCGTCAGCGCCGCCAGGTCCTGAGTTGCCGGCCGCAGCACGCGCAGCGACAGGCAGGTGCCGCCCGCGGCGATCGGCGGCAGCACCGCGTGCAGCCGCACACTGACTTCACCCGTGCCGAGTCCCGTCAACTGGCCGTCGACCCAGGGCTGCGACTCGTCGAGCCGACGTCCGGCCGATAGTGCCAGCCTCTGTGCCAGCCGTCGAACCGCGGCTTCGTCGGCGAACCGAATTGAGGTGCGGCGCAAACCGTTTCCATCATCGATCCACACTGCATCCGGCGCGGTGACGAGCACATCGGTGGTGCCGTCGGCACACAACAGCGGCTCGAGAATGCCCGTTCCCGTCAGTTCGGTCTGCAGCACCCGCAAACTGCTCAGCACCTCACTGTCGCCGAGCACGCCACCGGATTCGGCGCGGATCGCGGCGGCCACCACGTTGGGCCGCAACGGCCCCGATTCGGCTGCCAGGCGTTCACGCACCCGGTCGATCAACGAGGCGCTCATGCGGCGGCCGCCTGGTGCCGATGCAGCACCGCGAGCACGCGTCGCGCCGCGGCGGCCAGCGGTGATCGGCGCGGCAGTCGCAAGCCGCCGCGCTCGAGCGCGTCGGCCATACCCGGCTGTGCCCGCATCGTGGCCAGCAGCGGCAGCCCGACGATCTCCGCGACGTCGGCCGATCTCAGGCCGCCCGGCGACGGGCCCCGCACCACCACGCCTGCGTTGGGATTGCCCGCCGACACCCAGGGGGCGATCGCCGCGGCAGCAGCGCACGACCGCACGTCGGCGGGAGCGACCACGACGACGAGGTCGGCCGCGTCGAGCACTGTCTGCACCGCGGCGGTCGAGCGCCGGGGCAGGTCACAGATCACCGTCGCGCCGCCGCGGCTGCCGGCGTCGATCACCGCACCCAGCGGCGCGGCATCGATGTCGCTGCCGGTGCGACTGCCCGACAACACGCTGACCCCATGTCGTTGCGGAAGCGCGTCCCGCAACGCTGTGTAGCTCAGCCGACCGCCTTGCAAGGCGAGGTCAGGCCAGCGCAGACCGGTCTCGCCCTCGCAGCCCAGGACCAGGTCGATGCCCCCACCCCATGGGTCGGCGTCGACGAGCAGCGCATCGGCCGCGGTCTGCGCCAACGCGGTCGCAAAAACCGAGGCACCGGCCCCTCCCCTGCCGGCGATCACGCCGAGAACCGGGCCGCGTCGATCCTCGTTGCGCGACGCGTCGGCGGCGTCGGACAGCGCGGCCATCAGCTCCCCGTCGCGCGCTGGCAGGGCGATGACCTGCTGCGCGCCCACCGCGATGGCGGCCTGGAAGTCGACGGCCTGGGGTTCGGACCGGACGATCAGAACGACCCGGCCGCGCCGCGGCAGTGCTCGATGCGCGCAGCGTCGCGCGGCGTCCACATCGAGTAATACGGCCGCGGCGCCGGTCCACACGTTGCGACCGGACGGGTCGGACGCGTGGACAACCGGCAGCCCGGCTGCCGCCGCGACGCGGTCGACGTCGTCCCGGAGTGCGGGGTCGGCGACCAGCGCCAAGATCCCGTTGGTTGCGGTCATGACCTCAGCGTGCGGCCGGGCGACGACACAACACCAGCGCCGCGGTGACGTCTGTGGATGAATGCGCGGCTGGGGACAAAGCAGACAAACCATCAAGTATGTCCGCATTGAAAATCGCGTTCCGCAACCACCGACGACGAGGAATTTGTCCGGATTGCGAATGCATGCCCACAAAAGGGACGACCCCCGCCAGGGGGGGAGGAGGCGGAGGTCGTCGTGTATCAGCCCCGGGGGGTCGGGCTGATGCACACCCGGCATAAGCCGAGTAATGCTCACTATACACACGGCACTCGGGATGGGCGCAAGTGCTGCTTGCCTGTGAAAGCACCCGATAGCAGGAAAGACTGCAGTCACCGGCACCTGTCGTGAACTGCCAATTTGTACACTCTGTCGGCTCTTGTCACGCACCGGCCCCTATGCTGGCCCTGTGACCGCATCCGAGCCGGCGGCCGACGGGGCGATTGCGCCGCAAACACCGACGCCGTCTGGCGAACCCGTTCGGACGGCGGCCTTCTTCGATCTTGATAAGACCGTCATCGCCAAATCGAGCACATTGGCGTTCAGCAAACCTTTCTTCGATCAAGGGCTAATCAATCGGCGCGCGGTTCTCAAGTCCACCTACGCGCAGTTCCTGTTCCTGATGTCGGGTGCCGACCACGACCAAATGGACCGGATGCGGTCGTACGTCACGAACATGTGCACGGGGTGGGACGTCGAGCAGGTGAAGTCGATCGTCGGCGAGACGCTGCACGACATCGTCGACCCACTGGTGTTCGCGGAAGCCGCCGACTTGATCGCCGACCACAAAATCTGTGGCCGCGACGTCGTCGTGGTCTCGGCGTCTGGCGAGGAGATCGTTGCGCCGATCGCCCGTGCACTGGGCGCCACCCACGCGATGGCGACAAGGATGGTCGCCGAGGACGGCCGCTACACCGGCGAGATCGCCTTCTACTGCTACGGCGAGGGAAAAGTCGAGGCGATCCGTGCGCTCGCCGCGCGCGAGGGCTACGCCCTCGAACATTGCTACGCCTACTCCGACTCGATCACCGACATTCCGATGCTCAGGGCCGTCGGCCATCCCACCGTGGTGAACCCGGATCGCGCACTGCGCAAAGAAGCCGCGGCGCGGGGGTGGCCGGTGCTGACCTTCTCCAAACCGGTGTCGCTACGCGACCGCATTCCAGCCCCCTCGGGCGCCGCCGTCGCAACCACCGCGGCGGTTGGCGTCAGCGCCCTGGCCGCGGGTGCGCTGACGTACTCGCTGCTGCGCCGCTTCGCGTTCTGAAGCTACTTCACGTAGTAGCTGGCGCCCGGCCGTAACAATCAGGCCTCTTACAGAATTTGGGCCTTGCTGTGACCGTGGTCACGGAGTACAAAGGAGGCACGGAAGTCTGAGGAGGCCAAGACCGAGCCGGAAGAGAAGGTTCGATCTCCCAAGTCAGGCTACCCAGCACGGATCCCGGCACCCACGCGGAGCACATGCCGCGGAATAGGCAAAAGTGTTGCGGGTCTGCGTAATTGCGAAGAGCGGATGACCACGACGGCCCTTTGGGTGGGGTTGCAATCGTAGCGCATCGCAAGGACGCCGAGACCAACCCACGCAACCCAAGATTGCACGCTTGGTAACCGGAGTCCGTGCTAGCGGGCGGCGAGCCGAAGTCATTCGGAGCGTCGCCCGTTCTTTTTGCTGGGGCGACGTCGGGACGAAGTCAAGAAGACATCGCCTGCGCGATCGACAACGCCTCTCGCGCGCCGGCGTGTAAGGCCCGGGCGCACAACACAAGCCACGCCGCGAGGCCGTCCGGTGTGCCGGACGAGAAGCCCCGAGCCGCGGCCCGGTAGTCACGGGAGTGCCGCATCCAGTAGA
>JBKOYU010000837.1:0-11279 GCA_046725575.1 Actinomycetota bacterium
TCTGGTACCTCCGGAGATGCTGGCCGCCTGGTCGACATACTCCGTTCGACCGCAGCCGGTGCGGCTCTTCGCAGGCGGCCACTTCCTGTTTCGTGAACCGGACCCGGACCTCGTTGATGCTGTGCGAGGCGTCGTCGACGAAGCGGCAGCTCCCGGCTAGTCGACGGCTAGTCGACCGCAACGGCGGCGACGATGTCGAGCCGCGCCGCGCGAACTGCCGGCGGGATCGCACCCAGCAGTGTCAAGCCAAATGCGGCGCAGGCGAACACTATTGCGAGCAAGCTCGGCCGGTACACCACGTCGATACTGAGCACGTTGGTGAGTGCCGACGATGTCAAGTACTGGTTCGCTACGCCCATTCCGGCCCCGATCGCAGCGCCGACGATGCCAATGCCTGCCGCCTCGGCCAAGACGGTGCGCAACGCGAAGCGACGCGACGAGCCCATCGCCCTCAGCACTCCCAGCTCGCGTCGGCGCTCCAGCACCGACAACATCAGGGTGTTGAGCAAAGCGACGCTCGCGACGAACACGACTATCCACGCCATGATGTCGATGAGCGCTGTGCCCTGAGCCATGGACTGGCCGACAGCCGCAGCTGCCTCCGCGCCGGGGTACACAAGGACATTGGCGGGCAGTCTGTCGCGGATCACCGCCTCGACCTCAGCGCGGTCAGCGCCAGGCGCGAGGTTGACGGCAAGAATCGTCGACCCGGGCCGGTCGAACCACTCACGGAGTTGTGTCAGGCTCATCGAAACGACACCGCCGAGCAGCGAAAAGAACGGCACCACGTCCAACACGCGCACGCGCCGTTCGCCGCCGGGAGTCGGCAGTGTCAACTCGTCGCCCGCCCGGATTCCCAAGGCGCGGGCAATGTCACGGGAGACCACCACGCCGTCCCCCGCCAAGACCTGTTCCCGCACTTGCTCATCCATGGCTTGCGACGGCGGCGCCACAGAGCCGGGTGCCAGCCCCTGGATGATCACGCGTTCGTGGGCGAGCGTTGCGTATGCCATCTGCCCGGGAATGATCTCGGCCACTCCCGGGATCGACGCGATCGAAGCCTCGGTGTCCTGCGGCAGGACCGGCGCCGTCGGGTACACGCCCGGACCGGACGAGCTGACATAGAGTCCGGCCTCACCGAGTGATTTGAAGCTAGCGTTCGTCGAATCGATGACGTTGGAGTTGGCGCCGGTGCTCTGCACGGTGATCGACACCGCGATGAGCACGGTCATCAATGTGGCCCACACGCGACGCGGTGCACGTTCGATCGTCGCCGCCGCGAGTGCGCCGGGCGCACCGAACGCTCGCGCCACCCCCGTTGCAGCCCCGACGATCGGACCCGCGAACGCGAAGCACACGGCGATATCGCCGGCAGCCGCCAGCCCGATCGCGGCCACGGACACGTTGCCCCAGTTTTGGGATGCCACGACGGCCGCCGCCGCGACGAGGCAGACGCCGACGACACCAGCGACCACCCTTGCCCTGCGCGGCACGGCGTCGGCAGCGGATGCGCCGACGGGTGCCAGCGCTTCGACTGGCGCCACCTTGTACACCTGGCGCGCCGCCACTGCCGCCGCCGCTACGCTCACAGCGACGCATGCCGCGACGGCGACGGGAATCGCGTAGCCGGGCAACATGTACTCGGTTCGCGTTTCATACCCCTGCAGCAGGGCCGCAGGAAGGACACCGATCGCCTGGCTGCCTATCAGCACGCCCAGCGCCGACCCCATGAGGCCGCCGATCAGCCCCACCAACCCGGCTTCCACCAGGAGGTCCCGCACGATCTGCCTTTTCTTGGCGCCGATGGCGCGCAGCATCGAGATCACCGGTCGGCGCTGCGTGATCGCCATGCTCATCGCGTTGAAGATGAGGAATCCCGCCACCACGAGGGCGCAAGACGCCGCCGACAGCATCAACGTGCTCATGATCGAGACGGCTCCACCGGACTGGACCGACCGGAAGGTCGGATCGGCGACGACGGCTCGTCCGCCTACCGCCTCGGTGATGCCGGTGCGGACCTGCGCGATGTCGGCGCCCGGCGAAGCGACCACGAGCACCGAGTCGATCACGCCGACGCGGTCCGTGAGCCGTTGTATCAGAGGCAGTGGCCCGACGATGAAATTTCCGCCGTTGATCTGGTCTGCATCCGCTCCGGTGATGACGGCCGCGACCGTCACGTTCCCATTACCCAACGGGATCGAGTCGCCCACCGCATGGCGCGTCCCGGAGCCGACCGCAACTCGACCGGGTTCCGAGACCAATGGCCCGATCTGGTCTTGGACCGCACGCTGCAGGTCGCTGAGCATCGCTCTGATGCTCTCGTCCACGCCGAGCACCACGACACGCTCGGACGGCCGGCCAGTAGACGTACGCAGCATCGGCACGGCCGCGGCGACTCCGGGCACCTTGGCTACCTCTTGCCGCATCGCCTCTGGGAAGCCGGTATCGGTGACGCCGGACACCTCGAGACTTGCGTTGCCACCGATGCCTGCGACGAGACGATCGGAGGAACCCGTGATCGAACCTGCGATACCGAAGACCGCGACAAGCAGTGTTGCCGAGATCGCAACGACCGCAAGCGACATCGCGGTGCGCGCGGGATGCCGCCGTGATTCGCGCACGTTGAACACACGCATGCGGTCGATGATCATGCCTCGACTCCCGCTCGCTCCGGTCCTCGCTTCGGGCGGGAGCTTGCGGTTCGCCCCATCGGGCCCGGTCTCGCTGCGATCCTCACTCGCGGTCGTCTTCGAGCGATCATGCCAACTCGCCAACAGTCCACACGTCTGAGCCGATCTGGCCGTCAGTCAAGGTGATCACCCGATCCGTCGCCGACGCGGCATCGAGGTTGTGCGTCACCATGACGACGGAACGGTCGTCTTGGTGGGCGATGTCGGTGAGCAGTCCCATGATCGCCGTTCCCGTCTTCGTGTCGAGATTGCCCGTCGGCTCGTCCGCCAGGATCAACGGCGGGTCCATCATCAACGCCCGGGCGACGGCCACACGCTGCATCTGTCCGCCGGACAATTCCGACGGGCGGTGCTCCGCGCGATCGCCGAGTCCCACCAGTGCAAGCAGCTCCAGGGCACGGGGCTTGACCTTCGCCATCCGCGCACCGTCGAGCAGCTTCGGCACGGCGACGTTCTCCCATGCCGCCATAGTCGGCAGGAGGTTGAAGAATTGGAAGACGAATCCCACGCTGCGCCTTCGGAATTCGGACTGCTGCTCATCGTTCAGATCGCCAATTTCCTTGCCCTGGAATCGGATTGACCCGGAGTCTGGCCTGTCCAACGCACCAAGAAGGTGTAGCAGCGTGCTCTTGCCCGCGCCCGACGGGCCGACGATGGACACGAACTCCCCGCCGGTCAACGACAGTGTGATGCCGTCGAGCGCACGCACCGTCTGACCGCCCACGCGGTAGGTCTTCGTGACTTTGTTCATCTCCAGCATGAGATCACCCGGCCTAAGACGCTTTTGACGCGACATCAACGTGCCCGTCAATTATCGGCACCACATCACGCTGCGCGACGGTTTTCTCGTCGATCAGCTCTGGTGTCTGAGCGGCCAGGTATTCGGCGAGCGACCCGATCGTCGGATAGTCGAATACCGCGGTGGCGGTGATCGTGAAGGCGCTACCGAACTGGCCAAGCAACCTGTTGCGCAGTTCGACCGCCATCAGCGAATCCATCCCCAACTCCAAGAACCGGCTGGTTGCGGCCGGCGGTTGGGCAAGGCCCAGAATCTGCTGGAGCTCGCGCTGCAGATGTTCGGTGACGAAACTGCCCCGCTGCGCCTCCGGCACCTCATGCAGCCGGTTGAGTAACGCGATGTCGCCGGATGTGGCCGCGACGGCGCTCGGCAGCACGTGGTCGAGAATCGGCGGACGCACCGCCCCCAGCAGCTTCGCGGCACGCTGCCAATTGGCCTTGATGACGGTTGCCTGCCCGATTCCGTGCGCGATGATCTCGCCGAGCGCATTCAATGCGACGGTAGGTTCAAGCGGAATCAGCCCTTGTGCAGCGAGATTGGCGCGCGCGGCGTCCGAAGTGGCCATGCCGCCGTTCGCCCAGGGACCCCAGTTGACGCACGTCGCAGGCAGGCCTTGTGCCTTGCGGTGCGCGACAAGCCCGTCGAGAACCGCGTTGGCAGCGGCGTAGTTGGCCTGGCCGGGAGAACCGAGCACGCTCGAGCCCGACGAGTAAACGATGAAGAACTCGAGATCGTCGTCGGTTGTCAACCGGTGCAGGTGCCATGCGGCGAAGGCCTTTGGTGCCAGCGTCGTCCGGAAACGTTCCGGGCTCTGCTGTGGCAGTAGCGCGTCGTCGAGCACGCCCGCCAGGTGTGCAACCCCACCGAGCGGCGGCAACTCGGCCCGGATCCACTCCAGCAGATCCCGGACTTGGTCTTCGTCGCCGACGTCGGCCGCGAACGGATGGATCCGGCAGTGGTAGCGCTCCGTTAGTTCGGCGATGGCCTGTTCCGCCGCCGCATCGGGCATCCGCCGACCGGTCAACACGATGTCACCCGCGCCGAGCTGTGCCAGATAGGCCGCGGTGTGCAGGCCGAGGGCACCGAGGCCACCGGTGATCAGGTAACTGCGATCCCTCTGCGGTTGAAGCGGTTTCGGCATCTGCAGGATGATCTTGCCGATGTGCCGCGCCTGCTGCATGCGGCGGAACGCCGTCGTGGCCTCCGCCAGCGGATAGGCCTCGAAGGGCAACGGCGTTATCTCACCGCCGGTTAGGCCGTCAGCCAGGTCGGCCAGCAAGCTCTGGATACGCCAAGGATCCTGTTGCATGACACCGTCGAGCGCGAGGATCTCGTAGTCGATATCGGGACGCGCCGCGGCCATCTCTTCATGCGACCAGATATCCCGCTTCGCGATTTCGGCGAACCGCCCATTCTTGGCGGTCGCCCGGACAGTCGCCTCGACGAAGCCTTCGTTGGTCAGGCTGTTGAGCACCACGTCGACTCCGGCGCCACCGGTATGAGCGAGGATCTGGTCCGCGAACTCCGTTGTGCGCGAATCGTAGACGTACTCCACCCCCATCTCGCGCAACATCGGGCGTTTGTAAGTACTGGCGGTCGCGAAGACCGTCGCGCCGCGCTGCTGCGCCATCTGCACCGCGGCCAGGCCCACACCGCCACTGGCGGCATGGATGAGCACCCTGTCACCCGGTCCCAGCGCCGCCCAGTCGAAGGCGAGTCGCGCGGTCAGCACCGCAGCGGGTGTGGTCGCAGCCGCCACCGCGCACAGCCCCTCCGGCACCGGCGCCAGGAACTGGACCGGCACATTGACCCGGCTGGCGAACGCCCCCACCGCGAAGCCGAAAACGCGTTGCCCCACTTGGAATTCGTCGACATCGGGACCCACCGCCGTGACAACGCCGGCAAGCTCGCCACCGACCGGGCCCGGATCGCCCGGGTACAGGCCGAGGGCGTTGAGCACATCGCGGAAGTTGAGGCCTGCGGCCTCGACCCGGACCTGCACATAGCCCTCGCCCGGCGGCGCTACCTCGGTCTCGGTCAGGCGGAGGTTGTCAAGCACACCGCGTTCCGTCGGCGCCAGGACATAGTCGGTCCCGCGCGGTATTGCAAGCTGACCGCTGCGTGTCCAGGGCAGTAACCGCGGCACCAGGAACTTTCCTTGTCGCAGTGCGAGTTCGGGTTCATCGCCCGCTGCACCGAGCAGGTTCGACAGCGCTCGCACGGCATCAGCGGAACCGTCGTGATCGACCAGCCGGCAGCGCAGGCCCGGCTCTTCACCGATGATGGTGCGCCCCAGCCCCCAGAACGCCGCCTGCGCCGGGTCGACCGCCTCGCCCGGCTCGGTCGCCACCGCGCGTTCGGTGACGATCCACAGTCCACCCACGAGTTTCGTGCCCTGCGCCATCAGGTTTTGCACGGCACTGAGCACGTTGCCGATCTGGCTCTCGAGCCGGATGGCGAACTCAGCGGACGACTCTTCCAACCTGCCTCCGCCGGCGATGCTCAACACGATGCCGGACACCGGCGCACCGCGCTCCTGCGCCTCCGCGAAAAGCCGTGTCCAATGCTCCGGGTCGAAATCGTCGACCGCAATGGAGCCCGGGAGGTCGGCCACCAGCTCGTCGAATCCAGCTACCAGCCAACTGCTCTTCGCGTCCTCGGATCCCTCGCGTGGCACCGGCGGGGGCGTCTCGCGCCAGTTGAGGCGGTACAACAGCCGCGTCGCATCGACGCCGAGCCCGCGCAACAACGCCTCTCGCGGTGCTCGCTTCACCGTGAACTCGCGTATCCCGCCAAGATGGCGGCCATCCCGATCCAGGAAATCGAGATCGAAGACCTGCGTCTCGCTCTCGACGCCGCCCGTCTGCCACATGGCGCGGCAGTAGAACCGCCGGGGCATGCGCTCACACAGCTCCACACGCCCATACCGCAGCGGCAAGAACAGGTCCGGCTCAACGTCGGCCTGTTCGGTGGCCGCCAGGAGCGCCGCGCCGGCGATTCCGGTCGACAAGTCGAGCAGCACGGGATGGACCGGTTCGCGCCCGACATGCTCGCCCAGTTCGGCGCCGATTGCGATATCGCCGACCGCCTCACCCGTACCGACCCAGAGCGATTTGAGGGACGAGCACCAGGTGGGTCCCCATGCCAGTTCGTTTTCCGCGAAGGTGTCGAACAGCTGCTGCGGGCGGGTACGGGTCAACCGCTCGAGCGCGGCGTCGACGGAGTCCGCCGGATCGGACACAGGGGCTTCCTCGACACCGGTGACGACAGTGCCTGAAGCGCTCAACGACCAATCGGCTTCGCGATCACCGTACGGACGGCTGTGCACCTGGAACGTCGATCCGTTGCCGTCATCGGCCGGATGCATGGTCAGCTGCACTTCTCGGGAATCCTTGTCGCCAAGGATGATCGGCTGGTAGAAGAACACGTCCTGCACCTGCGCCGGCGCCTCGACTGCCGCAAGGGCCATGGCGGCATACGTGGCACCGGGCACCACGACGGTGCCGTAGATGATGTGATCCGCCAGCCACGGCTGCGTTTTCACAGACAGCCGGCTGGTGTAGACGGTGTCTCCGGATGCCAGATCCTGCGCCGAGCCCAGGAGTCCGGATTCGGCCCGGCCGTCGGAACGGATGCCCGCGGTCTTCGGCCAGTAGGGACGACGCTGGAACGGATAGGTCGGCAGCTCCAATTTGCGGCGCGGCGGGTAGTGCTGCTCGGCGAAGTCGGGCCGATGCCCGGCGACATAGGCGGCGGCCACGGCTTCGGCGATCTGACGCCGGGCGTCGGGGCTCTTGCGCAGTGAAGGGATGGCACGCGGTGTGGCCGAGGATTCGGGCCAGACGCGCAATGCGGCCGCGGAAAGAATCGGTTGCGGACCGATCTCCATCAACACCGAGCACCCCAATTCGGCCAGGGTGCGCACACTTTCGGCGAACTGCACCGGTTGACGGGCATGCCGCCGCCAGTACGATGCGTCCATTGCGGTCGCCCCAGTGAGTACCGCACCGGTGCGGTTGCAGACCAGCGGCCGTGTCGGGGCGGCGAACTCGAACCGTGCAGCGCAGGATTCGAATTCGTCGAGCACCGGATCCAGCAGCGCCGAATGGAAGGCGTGACTGGTGTCCAGCCAGGTGTTGCGGATCCCGTCTTCGGTGCATGCGGCCACGATCTTTTCCAGATCCTGTGTGGGACCGGCAAGCACCGTGTTGGGGCCGTTGTAGGCAGCCACCGAGACTTGCGGGAATTCGTCGGCGAAGTCCTCCACCACCTCGGCATCGGTGAACACAGCCACCATCCGGCCGCCCTCGGGCAGACTGCCGAATAGCCGGCCGCGTTCGGCGACAAACCGGGCCCCGTGCTCCAGGCCGAAAACACCCGCCACACAGGCAGCGGCGTACTGGCCGACGCTGTGGCCCAGCACCACATCGGGTTCGATCCCCATCGACTGCCACAGCCGTGCCAGGCCCATCTCGATCGCGAAGAGGGCCGGCTGAGCATATGACGTGTGCTGCAACGTCTCTCCGTCGCTGTCGGTGTCAAAGAGAACCTCCAGCAGCGGACGCGGCAGGATGTCATCGACCGCTTCCGCGCACCTCGTCACCGTGTCCCGGAACACGGGCTCTGAATCGAACAGTTCGCGCGCCATCCCCGGGTACTGGCTGCCTTGCCCGGTGAACAACCACGCCGTCTTCGGGGGGTCACCGCACACGCCACGCACCGCCCCGGGTCCCGGCCGGTCTTCGGCCACGCCCGCCAGAAGTTCACGCGCGCCCTCGACCGAGTCCACGACCAGCGCGGCCCGATGCTCGAAGTGTGAACGCCCGGCTCCGGCAGTGAAGCACACATCGGCTATCTCGGCGCGGGGATGTGCCCCCAACCACGCCCCGTATCGCTGCGCCAACTCAACGAGCGCCGCGGATGACCGCGCCGACAACGGCAGCACGCCGACTGGTTCAAGTGTCGGGGCGGGCTCGGGCGCGGCTGGGACTGTTGAGTGGTGCTCCTGCCCAGTTGATTCCGGCGGCGCCTCCTCGAGCACGACGTGCGCGTTCGTCCCAGAGAAGCCGAAGGAACTCACTCCGGCGCGTCGCGGTCTCCCGTTGGCTTGCCACGGAGTCGGTTCGTCCACCACGCGCACCGGCAGGCGGTCCCAGGGAATATGTGGTGCCGGCGTTTTGAAATGCAGGTGCTGCGGCAACATTTCGTGCTCCAGCGAAAGCGCAACCTTGATCAGGCCGGCGACGCCGGAAGCCGATTCAAGGTGCCCGACGTTGGTCTTCACCGATCCGATCAGCAACGGCCGATTCGGATCCCGTCCGGCACCGAAGACGGCCCCGGCTGCCTGGACCTCGATCGGGTCACCCAGCGATGTGCCCGTCCCGTGTGCCTCGAGGTAATCGACGTCCCCGCCGGCCACGCCGGCGCGTGTCAGTGCAGCGCTGATAACCCTTTGCTGTGCACCGCCATTCGGCACCGTCAAACCACTGGAGGCACCGTCCTGGTTCACTGCGCTCCCCCGGATGACCGCCTTGATCCGATCGCCGTCGCGCACCGCATCGCTGAGCCTCTTGAGCACCAACATCCCGCACCCCTCACCGCGCACATAGCCGTCGGCGGCGGCGTCGAAGGTCTTGCATCGACCGTCTGGGGACAGCATCCTGGCGCGTGACGTGGCGATGGTGGTCGCCGGGCTCAGAAGCACATTCACCCCGCCGGCCAGCGCTAGGTCACAGTCGCCTGCGTGCAATGCCTGGCAGGCTTGATGGACGGCCACCAGCGACGAACTGCACGCGGTGTCCATTGCCACCGCCGGACCTTCCAGTCCGAGCGCGAACGCAACGCGACCCGCGATGACATTCAGCGCATTGCCCGTGATGAAGTGGGCTTCGATGGTGTCGACGGAGCCGGTGGACAGCAGATGCGAGTACTCGTTGGCGCCGACGCCCACATATACGCCGCTTCGACTGCCGCGCAACGCCGCAGGCGAATATCCCGCGCGTTCCAGGCCCTCCCATGCGGTCTCCAGCACCAGCCGCTGCTGGGGATCGATCCACACAGCTTCGCGCGGCGAGATACCGAAGAACTCCGGGTCGAATCCGTCTATCCCGTCGAGGAATCCGCCGTAACGGCTGTAGATCTTGCCGGGCGTGTCCGGATCCGGATCGTAGTACTCGTTGATGTCGAAGCGATCGCCCGGGATTTCCCGGATCATGTCGACGCCTTCGGACAACACTTCCCAGAACGCGTCCGCATCGCGCGCGCCAGGGAAACGACATGCCATACCGACGATGGCGATCGGCTCATCCGTCCGCGCAGTCGCAATCGGATTCTGCTGGGTCGGCGCCTGTTCGGAGAGCCCGAGGACCTCGCCGAGCACGTAGTCCGCGACATCGGAGAGCCGTGGATGGTCCATCGCGAGCGTCGCAGGCAGTT
This sequence comes from Actinomycetota bacterium, assembly GCA_046725575.1. GTDB lineage: Bacteria > Actinomycetota > Actinomycetes > Mycobacteriales > Mycobacteriaceae > Mycobacterium. Next base: position 9,925 of record JBKOYU010000837.1, read on the forward strand.
CTTTTCCGAATCCCTGCTCGAGCCGGCGGCGCAGTTCGATGGCCATCAACGAATCCATGCCCAGATCGAAGAATCCGGCTTCGTCGCGGATCTCGGCCGCATCGATGCACGTCACCTCCGCCACCGCGCCACGCAGATACTCCAACACCAGCCGCTTGCGCTGCTCGACGGGAGCAACGGTGAGCTGCTCGACCAAATGTGTTGTCCCGGCAGGCGCTGGTTCCGGCGCGCTTTCGGGCACCTCACGCTCTAACTGTGAAAAGAACGAGCGCTTGCGCTGCAGCTGGTAGACCGGCAGGAAGTGGGCCCAATCCATCCGTGCCACGACTCCATGTGCTGCCGATGCCACGATCAGCTCGGCCATCCCCGCCAGTGCGTCAGCAGGCGTCAAGGTCTTGACCCCGCGCCGATCCAGTTGTTCACGCGAGTCCCGATCGGCCATACCTGCCGACCAGGGACCGAAGTTGACGCTGATCCCGGGAATGCCACGTTCGCGCAGAGTGTCGGCCAGCCCGTCGAGGAACGCGTTGGCCGCACCGTATGCGGTTTGGCCGAAGCTGCCCCAAACCGAGGCGATCGAGGAGGTGACTAAGAAGAAGTCCAGCTGCATGTCTGCGGCCGCTTCGCTCAAATGCCAAGCACCCCAGACCTTTCCGGCAAAAACTCGGTCAACTTCGGTGTCGTCCAGGGTACGCAGCGGGCTCGCGCCGATCTCGCCTGCGGCGTGCACGATGCCGGCCAGCGGAGCCAGTTCAGTATGGACGGTGCTCAGGACGCGCGCGACATCGTCCCGATCGGCGACGTCGGCCGCGACAACGCGGACCTGGCAGCCGTACTGTTCACGCACGGCGTCGATGCGCTGCTGTGCGGCGTCGCTAGGCAACCGTCGGCCGGTCAGCACCAGGTGGCCGGCGCCGTGCGCGGCGAGATACTCGGCGATCTCCAGTCCGAGCGCGCCCAGCCCGCCGGTCACCAAATACGTTGCGTCACGGCGTAGCGCCAGCGGTGTCGCGTCCGGCTGTTCCGCGCGCCGGGCCAGCCGAGCAACGTAGGTCGCTTGATCCCGCACGGCGATCTGGTCTTCGCTCGCCGGCGCCACCGCGATGTGGTCGATCAAGCGTGACCACTCGTCGGTACCACCCGAAGCCAGATCCGCCAACCCACCCCACAGTTCGGGATGTTCGAGGGAGGCCGCGCGACCGAATCCCCAGAGGCAGGATTGCTCGGGTAAAACGGTGTCGACGTTCGTCACCCGCTGCGCACCACGGGTTATCAGCCAGATGGGTGCGCGAAGTTCGGCGGCCCCGGCGGCTCGGAAAAGCCGCCGAGCTCCACCGAGGACTCGGTGTTGTATC
>JBKOYU010000232.1:0-13595 GCA_046725575.1 Actinomycetota bacterium
GTTCTCTACCACCGCATGTGACTGCGCCACGACGCCGACCCGCCACTGGTGGTCGTTCACCAGCCTCGCGATGATCCGGGCCGCCGTATAGGTCTTGCCGGTGCCGGGTGGGCCGTGCACCGCCAGGTACGACGAGTGCAGGTCGAGCAGTGCGGCCGTGATGTCGGAGGGGGTATCGCCGGTATGCGGCAGCGGCGCGCCGCTGCGGGTGCGTGGGGTGCGGCGGCGCAGGATGTCGACGATCGCACTGTCTGGCAGCTCGGGTAGTCCGGCCGCGACGTCGGCGGCCGCGGAGTCGATGGAATCCCGCAGCTTGCCCGTCGGGAAGGGGCGGCCCGGCGTCAGCGCGAACGGCACCTCCGGAAACGTCCCGCCGTCCTTGGGCTCCCGTTCGCAGATGGTCACCTCGGTCGGGACGTTGGGGTCGTCGACGTCGATGATCTCGGCGTTGCCCGCGGCGCGCCGGTCGGGGTTGTCAGTGAGCCCAGCCGGCGACGGCGGGTTGTAGAGCGCGAACACATTGGTGTCCAGCCCACCCGCGGCCAGCGTTCCGGTCAGCTTCACCCAGCGCTGCTGCTTTCGTGCGCGTGACGACGGCAGGTGCCAGTCCTTGACGACCTCGCCCACGTCGTCGGCCAGAAAAACGTCGCTGGTGTCGCCCCATTCGTCGACGGGGTTGTTCAGCCGATCGAAATGCGCCCACCAGAACGGCTTGTCCTCGCGGCGGTGATATCCACGGGCCGCCGCGAACAACGCGACCGCCGTCTGCTCCGGCGTGCGCGGGTCGACCCCGTCACCGGCGAACGCCATCAATATGCGGGCGAGCTCGTCGGTGTCCTCGACGGCGGTGCCGTCGGCGACGGGCTGCGGGCCCAGCGGCGGAACGCTGGACTCGATCGCGATCTTGATCAACCAGTCGCGAAGCTTGTGTGTCGACCGGCAGTCGTAACGGTTGTAGTCCTCGATCTCCTTGAGCACGTTGGCGGCCTCAGCAAGGGCACAGCTTCGGTCGTCGGCGCGCAGCTCGCAGTAGCGGGCGTACATGGTGATCGACTCCGCGGCGGTGGTGACGTCTCCGGTGCGCAGCTCGGAACCCATGTAGAGCGGTTCGAGGGACTTGAGGCTGTAGTCCTCGGTGCCGACGCGAATGCTCTTGCGCACCAACGGGAAAAGGTCGACCAGCACACCGCTGCGCAGCAGGTCGTCGACCTCGTCCTCGCCAACGCCGTAGCGGCCTGCGAGCCGCAGCAGCGCTGTCTTCTCGTAGGCGGCGTAGTGATAGATGTGCATCTTCGGGTAGCGCTTGCGACGCTTACGGACCATCGCGAGGAAGTCGATGAGTGCCTGGCGCTCGCTGGCGCGGTCGTGGGCCCACAGCGGCCGGAAGGCGCCGCCAACTTCCAGCACGCCCCACATGTATTCGATGCCCCAGTCGTGGCCGTCGACGGTCCACAGCGGATCGCCCTCGAAGTCGAAGAACAGGTCGCCCTTGTCCGGATCTGGCAGCAGGTTCAGCGGCTGCGGGTCGGCGATCTCGTATGGCGGCTTGCCGTCGACGCGGGGTTCGATCTGCAGCCGCGCCTGCGCGGTCAACGACGTGACGGTCCGGGCCGGAAGCTGGGGCACCGACCCGTCATGCTTGGCGAGCGCCGCCAAGGTGGTGATGCCGGCCTCGATCAGCCGGGCGCGCTGGCTGACTCGCATGCCCGCAACGAGCAGCAGGTCATCGGTGGCACGGACCTGGATCTCGCACCCGGGACAGCGGAAGCACGCCCGTACCTCGTCGTCCTCCCACGTCACCGCGGCGCCGCCGGCCAGGTGGTTGTCGAGCAGGCACTGCAGCGCGGCGCGACGGGGCAGATACACCGGCAGCAATTCGTCGACGCGATAGGTCGCAGTGGCGCCGTCGCCGAGCACCAATTCGACTTCCTCAGCGACGGGTACGCCCGCCGTGGCGAGCGTGTCGGCGTAGGCCGCCAGCTGTAGCAAGGCCTCGACCTTGACCGACCGGGCCAGCTTCGTGTCGCGCAGCCGGTACTGCTCACCGTCGAATATCAGAAAGTCGGCGAAGCCTACGAACCGGCCGTCGAACATGGCGGCTTGATAGATCACAGGCGCGCGGCGGTCGACGGCGCGCGTGGTCTGTTCCGCGGCGGCCGTCAGCCCCGCGACGGTGTACTGGGGCCTGCCGATGATGGCGACGGTGTCGTCGGCCAGCTCCCGCAGCTCGTCGAGGTGGCGCAGCTCGTGCTCGCCGCCGAGTTTGGCTGTCCGCGCGAGCAGTTCGTCCTCGACGGCCACCGGCGGCCCCCAGCCGAGCTGCGCGTCGAACGTGCGCAGCAGCGCATACTCGCAGCGCGCGGCGGCGGCGAGATCGGATGCGCTGTAGATGACGCGATCGTCGGCGACGAACACGCTGCCACTGTATGTGAGCCACCCGACACCTCACCTCAGCGACCAAACCAACGTTTCGGCGCAAAAGCGCGAGTGGATCACGCCACTTCGTCGATCTTGGCGTGGCTGGCAAGCTCAGCCGGGCGTGTTACCGATGAGCTCTACACCGTTGCCGTTCCACCGGAACTTCACCACGCTGTCGAGGCCCTCGATGCCGCTGGAGTACTTCAGCGCGATCGTGTCGCCGGTGGTGGCCGAATCGTCGATGCCGTTGAACCCGTAGGTGTCCGGCACGCCGGTGGGGATGAACTTGCCGAGATGGAACAGTACGGCGCGGGTGTTGGGATTCTCCGAGTTGGTGTTGGCCTTGACGATCACCGCCGACAACTGCGCGCATTCGTTGTAGTTGCCCGCCAGCGGCTCGGGGTTCCAGGCCTGATTGCTGCGCGGGTCGCGGGGCAGCTCGGAGACGGCCTTTACGATCTCGGGCGCGGCCAGGTTGACCGCGCACGGGTCGGCCGCCGCGGTCGACGTCGGTGCGGCGACCGACGGAAACCGTGACGACGGCGGATGCGCGGTCGCCGGGGCAGCGGCGGTAACCGTCGGCTCGGGTGTCTTGGAGACGGTCGAATCGCCAGATCCGCATCCGGAGAGGGTCAGCGCCGCCGCCCCAACCGCGACCGCCCACTTCACAACTGGGCACCGTACCGCGATCCGGCGCGCGGATCGGGCAGGCGCGGCCGCGCCCGCGGCCTCCGGTGGTTAGGTTCGATCACCCCCTCGTCGGGTAGAGACCGCGCGTCTTGGATCGGCAGCAACAGGTGCAGCTGATCGGTAGGGGAGGGCTGGAAGTCGAAGTATGTGTAAAACCTGCGTGCGTCGTCGTGGAGGGCATGGACCAGCATGGCTCGCACACCGATGATGTCGGCCACCTGAACGCACCGTGCAATTGCGTCGCGCAATAGGTGCTTGCCGAGACCGAGACCCTGGTCTTTCTGGTCGACTGCGTCGAGGGCCTGCCAGTCAGCAGGCGCCTGGCGGGCCGAACAGGCGTCAACCACTAGACTTCTTCCGACATGACGTCCTCCGAACCGGACGCGACCAGCGCCGATCTGACCTTCGCAGACCTGCAGATTCACCCGTCGGTGCTGCAGGCCGTCGGCGACGTCGGATACGAGACGCCATCCGCCATCCAAGCCGCGACCATCCCGGCGATGATGGCGGGCTCCGACGTCGTCGGGCTGGCCCAGACCGGCACCGGCAAGACCGCCGCGTTCGCCATCCCGATCCTGTCCAAGATCGACCCCAGCAGCCGCACCACCCAGGCGCTGGTGCTCGCCCCGACCCGCGAGCTGGCGCTGCAGGTGGCCGAGGCGTTCGGCCGCTACGGCGCGCACCTGCCGAAGATCAACGTGCTACCGATCTACGGCGGGTCGTCCTACGGCGTGCAGCTGGCCGGCCTCAAGCGTGGCGCGCAGGTCGTTGTCGGCACGCCCGGCCGCGTCATCGATCACCTGGAGCGCGGCACGCTGGATCTATCCCGACTCGACTACCTCGTGCTCGACGAGGCCGACGAGATGCTGCAGATGGGCTTCGCCGAGGACGTCGAACGCATCCTCGCCGACACCCCCGAGTACAAACAGGTGGCGCTGTTCTCGGCGACCATGCCGGCGGCCATCCGCAAGATCACCACGAAGTACCTGCACGACCCGGTCGAGGTCACCGTCAAGGCGAAAACCGCCACGGCGGAAAACATTTCGCAGCGCTACATCCAGGTGGCGGGGCCGCGCAAGATGGACGCGCTGACCAGAGTGCTCGAAGTCGAGCAGGGCGACGCCATGATCGTGTTCGTCCGGACCAAACAGGCCACCGAGGAAGTCGCCGAAAGACTAAAAGCCCGAGGATTTTCCGCGGCCGCCATCAACGGCGACATCCCGCAGGCGCAACGCGAGCGCACGATCGCCGCGCTGAAGGACGGCAGCATCGACATCCTGATCGCCACCGACGTGGCGGCCCGCGGCCTGGACGTCGAGCGCATCTCGCACGTGCTGAACTACGACATCCCAAATGACACCGAGTCCTACGTGCACCGCATCGGGCGCACCGGCCGGGCCGGCCGGTCGGGCTCGGCAATGTTGTTTGTCACGCCGCGGGAACGGCACCTGCTCAAGGCGATCGAAAAGGCCACCCGGTCAAAGCTGATCGAGGCGGAGTTGCCGTCGGTCGAGGACGTCAACGCCCAGCGGGTCGCGAAGTTCCGCGACTCGATCACCGACGTGCTCAACGCGCCGGGAATCGAGTTGTTCCGCAGCATGATCGAGGACTACGAGCGCGAGAACGACGTGCCGATGGCCGATATCGCCGCGGCGCTCGCGCTGCAGTCGCGCGACGGCGAGCAGTTCTTGATGTCCGAACCCCCGCCGGAGAAGCGTCGACGGGATGACCGCCCCGAGCGGTCCGACAGGGGTCCGAAGCAGGCACGTAAACCTGGCCAGGACTTCGCGACATATCGCATAGCGGTTGGCAAGCGGCACAAGGTGAGTCCGGGTGCGATTGTGGGCGCTATTGCGAACGAGGGTGGCCTGCATCGCAGCGATTTCGGGCACATCTCCATCCGACCAGATCACTCGCTGGTGGAGTTGCCCGCCAAGCTGCCCCGCGAGACCGAGAAAGCGTTGGAGCGGACACGCATTCAGGGAATCCTGATCAATCTGCAACCCGACCGGCCGCCACGCAAGGGCGGGAAGTACAACCGCAAATCGACATGACTCTGTCGGAGGACGTGGCAGCGCAAGGTGGCCTGGAGTCGGTCAGCAAGGCCGAGCGCGTTGCATCGCTGACCGGAATCCGCGCGGTTGCGGCGCTGCTGGTCATGCTCACGCATGCCGCCTACACCACAGGCAAGTACACGCACGGCTATGTCGGGCTGGTGTACTCGCGAATGGAGATCGGCGTGCCGATCTTCTTTGTGCTGTCGGGGTTCTTGTTGTTCGGCCCGTGGGTCAAGGCCGCCGCCTCGGACGGTGCTCCACCGTCGGTGCGCCGCTACGCCTGGCACCGGGTGCGCCGCATCATGCCGGCCTACGCCGTCACCGTGCTGGTGGCGTATGCCGTCTACCACTTCCGGACCGCCGGACCGAACCCCGGTCACACGTGGATGGGGTTGTTCCGCAACCTGACGCTGTCGCAGATCTACACCGACAACTACCTGTATTCGTATCTGCACCAAGGCCTCACACAGATGTGGAGCCTGGCGGTGGAGGTCGCGTTCTATGTGGTGCTGCCATTCCTGGCGTACCTGCTGTTGGTGGTCCTGTGCCGGCGTCGCTGGCGTCCGGTGCTACTGCTGACGGGCCTGTCGGTGGTGGCGTTGATCACACCGGCGTGGCTGATCCTGGTGCACACCACCGACTTCCTGCCCGACGGTGCACGGCTGTGGTTGCCGACCTATCTCGCGTGGTTCATCGGCGGCATGATGCTGGCGGTCCTGCAGCCGATGGGAGTGCGCGCGTACGCGCTGGCATGCGTGCCGTTGGCGGTGGCCTGTTATTTCATCGTCTCCACACCGATTGCAGGCGAGCCGACCACGTCACCGGCCGAACTGCGTGAGGCGCTGTTCAAGGCGGCGTTCTACGCGGTGATCGCCACGCTTGCGGTCGCGCCACTGGCGCTGGGCGACCACGGCGTGTACGCGAAGTTCCTCGCCAGCCGGCCGATGGTCTTCCTTGGCGAGATCTCCTACGAGATCTTCCTGATCCACTTGGTGGTCATGGAGCTGGTGATGGTCGAGATCCTCCGCTTCCACATCTACACCGGCTCGATCGGTCTCTTGTTCGTGGCCACGTTCGTGGTGACGGTTCCAGTGGCCTGGCTGCTGCACCGGTGCACCCGCGTCCGCCCGGACTAGGGCCACACCGCCTTGTAACGAACTTAGGTTAAGCCGCCCTAAGTAATCGACACGAGGGGCAACCCATGCCCCGCGATCAACTCATTGCTCACCGCGATCGCGATGCCCCGGCCAAGGTGTTCCTGGAGGCCGGGCACGACGGGGACAACCAACTGCCGGTGGCGCGAAGCGCGGACGTAGTGTGGGTGGATCGCAAGAACGGCGGCGAGGCACTCGTGGAGACGGTCAGCTCATCGGCGTTCGACGCCGCCGACCACTTCGGCTGGGTGGCCTGCGACAACCGAACCACCCGCGTGGTGGCTAAGGTCTTCCGCGACGACTACAAGATCCCGCGCAAATCGATTAAGGCGCAAGCCTATTGGGTGGCCTGAGTCCTCGGTACGACCATCGGAACGACGAACTCCTCGAGCATCGCGCGCTCGTCGTCCTCGTCGTGTCCGGGGAACAGAAACAGTGACGTCATCACCCGCACCAGCCAGCGAGCCCGGTGCGCCACCAACTCTGGGTCGTCGGGTCCCAGCGAGATGACGAACGCCTCCGTGAGCGCCCTGATGACCTCGGACTGTTCGGCGAACTCAGCGCCGATCGGGCGCTGGGTGGTGACGAACCACGAAGCCAGTGCCGGACTCTGCCGAACATTGCGCAGCGACGCCATCATGCCCTCGATGAGGCGCTCACGCGGATCTGTCACCGAATTGATCTGCTCGGTCATCTCGCGGTAGAGCCGGTAGCTCTCCCTGTGCACATACGCGGTGTACAGCGCCTCGCGGTTCTCGAAGTAGCGGTACAGCGTGGCGCGAGAACAGCCTGCGGCCGAGGCGATTTCGTGCATGCCGACGGTCGCCGCTTCCTGCCGGGCGAACAGCTCACCCGCCGCGTCAAGGATTCGATCGGCGGCCACCTCCGTGCGCCGCGCCGCCAGCCAGTCCCCGGGCATCAGGAGCTCACCCGGAACGGTGCGGCACCGACAGCGGCCGTCGTACGTAACTGCCGCCGGCCCAGACGATTCCGGACTCGTCGACCTCGAAGTCCGGGCACCGCGGCAGTGCCGACGAGAACGTCTCGTTATCGAGGGCGGCCTCCCAGACGTCGGCGTGCCGGGACAACACCCAGTAGTCATGGTCGGGCTTCTCCGCCGGGACGACGTGATGCACCGGGTCGTGGTCGCGCAGCGCCGAGTACATCGGCCATGGGTTCGGCCAGGTGTCCGCGTCAGCAAGCTGGAAACGAACCGGTGAACCGTGAGACAGAGTGGCTGTCATGTCTCATTGGTACGACAGCACGCCACAACGTGTCAATACGTACTTGCGATTTGTATGCGTTCAGGAGCGGTGAGCGCTCCAAAACGCACACAAGCCGCAGGGCTCAGATTGCCGCGCCGGGGTTGAGGATGCCGTCGGGGTCCAGCGCCCGCTTGATCCGCTGGTTGAGCTCCATCGCTTCGGGCCCGAGTTGGCCCGCCAACCAGGGCCGCTTCAGCCTGCCGACGCCGTGCTCGCCGGTGATGGTGCCACCGAGCCCGACCGCCAGATCCATGATTTCGCCGAACGCCTTCTGGGCGCGCTCGACCATCGCTTTATCGGCGGGGTCGTACACGATGAGCGGGTGGGTGTTGCCATCACCGGCATGGGCGATCACCGAGATCATCAAGTCGTGGTCGGCCGCGATCTTGGCCACCCCGCCGACCAGATCGGCCAGGGCCGGCAGCGGCACGCCCACGTCCTCGAGCAACAGTGAGCCCTTGGCCTCCACAGCCGGGATCGCGAACCGGCGCGCGGCCACGAACGCCTCGCCCTCCTCGGGGTCGGACGTCGAAAACACTTCCTTCGCACCGTGTTCGGTGAACGCGTTGGCCATGAACTCCGCGTCCTCGACGCCAGAGGGTCCGCGGTCGTCGGTGGCGGCCACCATCATCGCCGCGGCGGTTCGGTCCAGGCTCATCCGCAGCTTGTCCTCGACCGCATTGATGGCCGCCGAGTCCATGAATTCCAGCATCGACGGCCGGATCTTGCCGGTGATCGTCACGACCGCACCCGCAGCGGCCTCGACCGAGTCGAACGTGGCGACCACCGTGCACGCAACGTGCTGCGGCGGCAGCAGGCGCAGCGTCACCTCGGTGATCACCCCGAGCGTGCCCTCGCTGCCGACAAACAGCTTGGTCAACGAAAGCCCGGCGACATCCTTCAGTCGCGGTCCGCCGAGGCGCACCACGGTCCCGTCGGCCAGCACCACCTGGAGGCCCAGCACGTAATCGCTGGTGACGCCGTACTTCACGCAGCACAACCCGCCAGCGTTGGTGGCGATGTTGCCGCCGATGCTGCAGATCTCGAACGACGACGGATCGGGCGGGTACCACAGCCCGTATTCGGCGACCGTCTTCTTCACCTCGGCGTTGAGCAGTCCGGGCTGGGCGACGGCGGTGCGGGTCACCGGGTCGACGGTGATGTCGCGCATCTTCTCCGTGCTCAGCACGATGCCGCCGTTCAGTGCCGTCGCCCCGCCGGACAGCCCGGTGCCCATGCCGCGGGGCACGACGGCGATCTTGTGCTTGGTGGCCCAGCGCATCACCGTCTGCACCTCTTCGGTGCGTCGCGGCCTCACGACGGCCAGCGCCGTGCCCGCACTCGGGTCAAACGCGCGGTCCTGGCGGTAGGACGCCAGGATGTCGGGGTCGGTGACGACCACGCCCTCGGGCAGCTCGGCGATGAGGGCTGCCAATGCGCGGTGCTCATGCCTCGACTCGTGCTCGCTCCGGTCCTCGCTTCGGGCGGGAGCTTGCGGTTCGCCCCATCAAGCTCGGTCTCGCTGCGATCCTCACTCGCGGTCGTCTTCGGGTGCTCATAAGTCGATGCTACGAGCCCGTCTTGCGGCGCTTGTCGGGGAAGAGCAGCCTGATGAGCTCTTCGCGAGTGGCCGAACCGGTTTTGGTCATAGCCCGGTAGACGTGACCTTCGACAGTGCGCAATGAAACATGCAGCCGCTCGGCAACCGCGCGGCTGGTAAGGCCCGACCCGATGAGCCGGACGATTTCCCGCTCGCGGGCGGTCAGCGGTAGTGGCTCGCTAACCTCGCGCAGAGCCGGCGTGCTGATTCCGCCGCATCGTTCCGCCAACGCCTCCGCGCGCGTCGAACATCCGAGCGCTGATCCACGCCGATCGCTGTTGCGGAAGGCGATGCAGGCATGAGCCGCGGCATCCACCGCTGCGGCGAGATCACCCAACTGCTCGAATTCTTCGGATACAGCGGTTAATTCGGCACCGTCGGAGTTGCTCAGCGCGGTCGCGAACCGGGCGGCCAGCCTTGCGCGGGGCCCCTCGACCATCGTTTCGAGTTCACTCATGCGGGACGCACCAGAGTGATCCCCGAACTGCACAGCGGTCTGCAGGCATAGCACCTCAGCCGCGAATTGCCCTTTGGCCGCGGCTGTTTCGGCGGCCGACATTAGCGTGGCGATCGCCTCGGTGAGGGCACCTTGCCCAGCAACCAGCCACGCGCGGGCCAGGCTGCGCTCGTAATCCAGCATCCGGAATGGGCGTTTGATGTCGTCCAGCGCGGCAAGCACTGCGGCCGCCTCGTCGATCGTGCCCCGCATCGCGAGCGCGGTGGCATACGGAATGTGATACCGGAACCCCCAGCCCATCGCATTCCCCGACGCCGCCAACGCGGGCGCAGCCCTTCCCAACAAGGCGCACGCCGAGTCAAGACGGCCCGCGCTGAGCGCAGCTCGACCCGCGATCGCGGCGCCGAGCAAATGGGCTGCGCCAGGCATGTCCGCGCTCTGCTCGTACACGCGTTGTGCCACCTTGAATCCGTCCACCATCTGGCCCGCCAGCAGCAGTGCGCTGACATGCGCGTCGTCGATGTTGAATCGCATTTGCGGGGAGTCGAAGAACCGCGACGCGACGGCGTATCCCGTGTTCGCGACGGCCACCGCTTTAGCGGTCTGTCCGGCGTCCGCGAACATTACGGCAAGCACCCACGCCGTCTCGGCGCCCGCGACGGCCGGCAGTTGTTCCAGCACAAGGCTTTTCGACGCATTTATCGCCTGTTGCGGCTGGTCCAGCGCAAACCAGTACACGGTGAGGAAGGCGTCGATCCAGATGCGAGGCAGAGCGCTGCGCGCGGCGTCGTCGATGATCTCTTTCGCACGCGAGGCGTCACCGAGAGCCCACAGCATATTGAGGGCACGTAGGTACGCGAGCCGGCCGCGGTCGTCGTCGGTGAGCTCTGAAATAGACAGCTCGGCCAGCACAGCGTCGGCTTCCTTGCCAGCGGGCAGCCACGACAACGCATGCGCGCGAAGGAAATACGCCCGCGGCGAGCCGTCAGCACGGATCGCCGCTTTCGCGAGCCGGTCGGCCAGCCGTAGATCTCCCAGCCAGACGGCGCCACCTGCTGCCCTGAGCATCAACTCGGCGTCGGGCGTCAGGTCGGAGTCGAGGCGCAACGTGGCGCGGCGCACCACGTTGCGCATGTCGTCGCTGTCTGCGGCCGACGCCAGTTCGGCGGCGACCTTTCCGCGCAGCCGTCGCAACCTGGTTTCGGGTGATCGAGCCCGTCGTACCTCGCCGTAGAGCGGATGCGCTAGTCGCACCTCCATGCCGTCGTCGATTTCGTCGACGGTTATCAGGCCGCGCACATGGGCTTCCTCGATGGCGTCCGTATCGGTCATCCGCCGCAATGTCGTCATCTCGAGCGGTTCGCCGACGGCAAGTGCGTCGACTACCTCACCGACGGGCTGCGACAGCGCACCGAAACGGGCTTCGATCAGCTCGACCAGTCCCTTGGGCATGATCGGGACGCCGATCCACTGCCAGTAGCCGTGCTGCTGCTGAATTCTGCCGTCGGCGATTTCCTGCTCGACGATGTTGCGGAGATACAGAGCGTTCCCGCGCGTCAGCTTCCACAGCCGGGTGGAGGCATCGGGATCCACGCGGCCGCCCAACGCGGCCGACATCAGCTCGGCGGTCTCGGCGGCCGAGAGCGGCTGCAGGTCCAGTCGGTCCAACTGGCCCCCGCGCCATATCTCGTAAATCTCGGTGGGCACGCTCTCGCCTTCACGCACGGTGAGCACGACCTTGGCGGCCCGGCGCTGCACGATCTGTTGCAGCACGAACGTCGACAGTTCGTCGAGCAGATGCACATCGTCGACGCCCAGCACCGCCGTGGTACCGGGCGGCGAGGATGTCACCGAGTCGATAACCCCGCGCACCAGTTGAAGGCGGTCAGCGCTTGCGGACCCGGCCCATGGCGCGAATGCACCGAGCGGAAGTTTGCGCGCCGACGTCGTCCCGACCGCCCAGCGCGGTTCGAAGCCCTTGGACGCAACCGCCGACAGCCCCTCACGGGCTATCCGGCTTTTCCCGACGCCCGCCGGCCCGCTGACCAGGATTCCCGCGACGTCCGGATCCGATATCGCGGCCACGATGGTTCGCATCTCCTCCGAGCGACCGGTTAATGGCCACGTCAACCCCACACCGGAAGCCTAGAACGCGGCCAGGGCAAACGTTGAGATTTCGCAGCGCCGCATGGTCGGCGTCATGCAATCGGCTCCGGTCATCATCCGATTCCTCGCCGAGCACAAGCCGTTTCAGGCCTGATCGGCAGCGCCGTCAAGCATCCGCTCGTCGCCCACCTCGACGACGCCACACTGCGGTCGCACTTGCTGCGGTTGACGCGGCGGCTCGTCGACTTACCCGACTGATTCAAGGCGTCAAACAGTCTCGTTGCATTCCCAGTTTGCTGGCTGAGCGGATGTCGAGAGTGGTATCAATCAGGTATCATGCGGTCATGGGAATGACTCTGCGCACCAGTGATCAGCAGACGGAAGCGCTTCGCCGACAGGCTGCGGTCGAGGGGCGGTCGATGCAGGCTGTCGCGCTGTCGGCTATCGACGAGTACATCGCCCGGCGGGCGCACAAGACCAAGGTTGCCGCGGCGCTGCAGCGCGTGGTGCGTGAGGAAGCCGGCGTTCTCGAGCGCCTCAAGGACGCATGACCGAGTACCTGGATCTCGATGACCTGCTTGAAATCGCCCGCGAGGCCGTCGGTGGGGACGTCGTGGTCGGGGACTACGGCTTGCTTGAATCAGCTCTGGCGCGGCCCCGCGCGTCGGTGTTCGGCCAGGATGCCTACCCAGACGTGCACCTCAAGGCCGCCGCGCTGCTGCACTCCCTGACACGGAACCACGCGCTGGTGGACGGAAACAAGCGACTCGCGTGGACGGCCTGCCGGACGTTCCTGGCCATCAACGGTCAGTGGATTAGCGCGCCCGAGGACGAACGCTTCGACTTCGTGATCCGGGTCGCCACCGGTGTAGTGCCCGATCTCGACAAGATTGCCGAGCAACTACGCATTTGGAGCTATCAGGAGGGCTGAGCCGCGCGTCGACGTGTTCGCTGTACCTCGCTGCAGTCACAGTGGTGAGCGACGATCAGGTTCAGACGGACGGTCGAGGTCCCGCAGCGCCGGCAAGAAGACCGCGACGAAGCCGAGCACCAACATCGGCAGCGACAACGCGAGGAACGTCGCATGCAGCCCGGCGGCGTCGGCGAGTGGGCCGGCGACAATCAGGCCTAGCGGTCCCGCGGCATATGCCAGCGATCCCATGACGCCAACCACCCGGCCACGCAGATGCTGCGGTGCGCGGGTCTGCATGACGTAGTTGTAGATCGGTGCGATCGGGCCATAGACGAACCCGACAACGGCGCACAGCACCAGGATCACGGGCAGCGGTGGCAGGAACGCGATGATCGTCATCGCGATGCCAAGCGTCAGCACCGCGGTCAACATGACGGCCCGGCGGCTCGAGTACTTCGACAGCACCGCGAATCCCAGGGCACCCACGAGACCGCCGACGCTCAACGCCATTAGCACCCAGCCCAATTGCGCCGGTTCGTTGCGATCGGTGAAGTACTTCGGAAAGAGCACGGACTCCATCGGCATGTAGAGGCCGGTCGCAGCCAGGTCGACAAACGCCAGCGTGCGCAACACGGGCGAGTCCCAGACGAACTTCAGACCCTCGACGATGCCCGCCCACACCCCCTCGGGCAGGGCCGTCCGGTCGGGCTTGCCGGCGCCCTCCAGGCGCAGCACACCGATCGCGACGATCGACAACCCGAAGGCCGACGCGGTCACCCACATGGTGTTGACGCCGCCCAGCGTGGCGATCAGCAGGCCACCGATGCCCGGGCCGACGATGTATGCCAGGTTGAAGATCGCCTCGTACACGCTGTTGGAGTGGTCCAGCGTCCAGCCGGCGCGGGTGGCGGCCTCGGGCAGCATCGTCTCGCGGG
>JBKOYU010000744.1:0-3240 GCA_046725575.1 Actinomycetota bacterium
GGTCTGCGCTGAGCTGGTGCTGCTCGCCGCCGAGGACGACAAGCGGGACATCAGCCTGTACATCAACTCTCCCGGGGGTTCGGTCACCGCAGGGATGGCGATCTACGACGTCATGCAGTACGTGCCGAACGACGTCGCCACGTACGCAATGGGCATGGCGGCGTCCATGGGCCAGTTCCTGCTGGCCGCCGGAACGAAGGGCAAGCGGTACGCGCTGCCGCACGCCCGAATCCTGATGCACCAGCCGCTCGGTGGCGTCACCGGCAGCGCGGCCGACATCGCGATCCAGGCCGAGCAGTTCGCGGTCATCAAGAAAGAGATGTTCCGTCTCAACGCCGAGTTCACCGGTCAGCCGGTCGAACGCATCGAGTCCGATTCCGACCGGGACCGCTGGTTCACCGCGCAGGAAGCGCTCGAGTACGGGTTCGTCGACCACATCATCACCAGCGCCCACGTCAACGGAGTGTCGCCATCATGAGCTACCACACTGATCCCCGCATGCAGCCGCAAGCGCGCTACATCCTGCCGTCGTTCATCGAGCACTCGAGCTTCGGCGTCAAGGAGTCCAACCCGTACAACAAGCTGTTCGAGGAACGCATCATCTTCCTCGGCGTGCAGGTCGACGACGCGTCGGCCAACGACATCATGGCGCAGCTTTTGGTGCTGGAGTCGCTGGATCCCGACCGCGACATCACCATGTACATCAACTCGCCGGGTGGGTCGTTCACCTCGCTGATGGCGATCTACGACACCATGCAGTACGTGCGCGCCGACATCCAGACGGTGTGCCTCGGTCAGGCCGCGTCGGCTGCCGCGGTGCTGCTGGCCGCCGGCTCGCCGGGCAAGCGGCTGGCGCTGCCCAACGCCCGGGTGCTGATCCATCAGCCCGCCCTCGCTGGCGTCATCCAGGGCCAGTTCTCCGACCTGGAGATCCAGGCCGCTGAGGTCGAGCGCATGCGGACCCTGATGGAGACCACGCTGGCTCACCACACCGGCAAGGACGCCGCCGTCATCCGCAAGGACACCGACCGCGACAAGATCCTCACCGCCGAGGAAGCCAAGGACTACGGCATCATCGACACGGTGCTGGAGTACCGCAAGCTCTCGGCTCAGACGGCCTAGCCCACTTCGTTGGCTCTGCGTCTACGGCGCAGAAGTGCGAGAGACCGTCGCCAACAGCGCAGAGTGAACTGCCTGAGATCGCTCGAACGAACTCGCCTGTGCTGTCATGCGTGCGTGCTGCGGCCGTCATCAAATGATGCCTACGCAAAGGGTGTCACCACCGCCCGAGCTCGCCGAAAGTCCGATATGTGACGGATTCGGCCCGAATTTCGTCAGAAGTCCGACTCTCGGCGTGCACGATTAACCGACTGCGGCGGCCAGCGTCGCGATGTCGTCGGGCCGCACCCGGCAGCAACCGCCGATGATGCGTGCGCCCGCCGCGACCCAACGCGGCGCGAGTTCGGCTGACCAGCCTGACTTGCCGACCCACGTTCGGCGCTCGCCGTCCCACGCTTCACCGCTGTTGGGGTAGACGATGACGGGCTTGCCGGTGACGTGGCGGGCCACCCGTACCGCATCCTCAACGTCTTCAGGCGCGCAGCAATTCACGCCCGCCGCAACGATTTCCGGCACATCTGCGGCCACCGCGAACGCGTCGGCGAGTGGCTGCCCGGCGCGCGTCGTCGTCCCGGCAATCGTGTAGGACAGCCACGCCGGCACGCCAAGCTCGTGAACGAGGCCGACGAGCGCCTCGGCCTCGTCGACGTCGGGCACCGTCTCCACGGCCAGCACGTCGGCTCCGGCGTCGGCAAGGATCTCCAGCCGCGGCCGGTGCCAGTCCGCCAGCTGCGCGACCGAAAGGCCATAGCGGCCGACGTACTCCTCGCCGTGGGCCAGCGCCGCGCCGTACGGCCCGACGGACGCGGCCACCCAGCGTTGACCGCCGACCTCTTCGCGGGCGCCCTTCGCCAGATCGACGCTGCGCTGCAACAGCCGGGCGGCCTCGTTTCGTCCGATTCCGCGCTCAGCGAACCCGTCGAACGACGCTTGATAGCTCGCGGTGGTGGCGATCGAGGCTCCCGCGCGGAAGAACGCGCAGTGCACGGCGACGATCTCCTCCGGCGCGTCGACCAGCAGCCGGGCCGACCACAGATCGTCGGACAGATCGTGGCCGCGGGCCTCCAATTCGGTCGCCAGGCCGCCGTCCGATATCAGCACGGTATCGTGGGGCGGAGCGAACACCACATCGCAAACTCTACGGCCACGCTCGCCGTTGCTCTTCGCGCAAGCGCTCATCGGCCGGGCGCAGGTACTCTCGGTCCGATAACGGCGGCGACACGCCAGGGACACAGTGGCGGGTTCCGGGGCGTCTCAGGGCGACGCAGGCGATATGTTGGCGCGAACACAGATAAATACCACCGACGCGATTCGCCTTTATCGGTCGCACCGCGCCGGAACATGCGGGTAGCGTCGGGACCAACCACCCAAGAAGGGGCCCGGCGACCCCAAACGACACGTTCCATACCGACTGCGAGGAAAGTAGGACCCCACCACCATGGCGCGCATTGGAGACGGCGGTGACCTGCTGAAGTGCTCGTTCTGCGGGAAGAGTCAAAAGCAGGTCAAGAAGCTCATTGCGGGCCCAGGCGTCTATATCTGCGATGAATGCATAGACCTGTGCAACGAGATCATCGAAGAGGAACTCGCCGACGCTGACGACGTCAAGCTTGACGAGCTGCCCAAGCCCGTCGAAATCCGGGAATTCCTCGAGGGCTATGTGATCGGTCAGGACACCGCCAAGCGCACGCTGGCCGTGGCCGTCTACAACCACTACAAGCGCATTCAGGCGCAGGAGAAGACGCGCGATGCGCGCGCCGAGCCGGTCGAGCTTGCCAAGTCAAACATCCTGATGCTGGGGCCCACCGGCTGCGGCAAGACCTACCTCGCGCAGACGCTGGCCAAGATGCTCAACGTCCCGTTCGCGATCGCCGACGCTACCGCGCTGACCGAAGCCGGGTATGTCGGCGAGGACGTCGAGAACATTCTGCTCAAGCTGATTCAGGCCGCCGACTATGACGTCAAGCGCGCCGAGACCGGCATCATCTACATCGACGAGGTCGACAAGATAGCCCGCAAGAGCGAGAACCCGTCGATCACCCGCGACGTCTCCGGTGAGGGCGTGCAGCAAGCTTTGTTGAAGATCCTCGAGGGAACGCAGGCCTCGGTGCCGCCGCAGGG
>JBKOYU010000049.1:0-1939 GCA_046725575.1 Actinomycetota bacterium
CGAGTGCGGCGCGTTCGCGCTGAGCCGCGGTCATGCTCAAACTCTAGAACGCCTGCACGCCGTCGATGGCGACAATCATGCCGTGGCCGGTGCGGTCGTTGGTGAACCGCGTGCCGTCCTCGCGCGCCTCGATCGTCCAGCCGACCGCTGAATACGTCCGATAGTCGAGCGTGACAACCGGGATGTCGCCCAAATTACCTACCACCCAACTGACTTCGCCGTTCGCCGTCACCCGTACACCGTTCGCTGGGACACCGTCGAGCACCGGTGAAGTGGTGAACTGCGCCTCGCAGCCGACCTCAGCGGTGTTGAGCTGGCAGCGGGTCTTGCCGGACTTCGTCTCGATGAACACGTAGCCGTTCTCCGGCGGCAGCACCTCCGCGCCGGGAGCAGTGGCGGTGCTCGTCGGCGCGGGCGTGAGCGTCTTCGGAGGTGCGGCCGTCGGCCTGGTGGGCCGGCTGGTCGGAAAGTTCGGTTCAGTGGGCGATTTCGGACTCGTGACGGGCGCACCCGGGATGCTGGTCTGACAACCCGTCAGCGCGGCGCCCAGCGCGACAACAACGGCAAGGGTCCACCGCGCCGTCATCTGGTGCCCGCCATCGCGGCATATCCGTCGGCCAGCGTCCGCAGCTGACCCGCCCCGTCGCCGGTGAAGGCGGAGCCGTGCATGATCGCGAGCGTAGTCGGATTCAGCTCGGCCAGCTGCTCGAGCGTAGGGCCGAGGTTCGTCGTGAGGCCGGTGGCGTGGAAGACGGCCTCTGCCTCCAATGCGGGTGCGACGCAATCGGATTCGGTAACCGCAGGGCACTGGCCGGTGTGGGTGAGGAGGTCGCCGGCGAGCAGGGTGGACGTCGCCTCGTCGAACCAGAGCCCGGCCTCCCAGTTGTGCGGCACGTGCGGCGTGGGGATGAAGCGGAGCCGATGCCCGCCGATGTCGTGCACGCCGGCTTCGGGAGCCACCACCGGCGGGCGGTCGCACAGATCATTCAGCGACACCAGGCACGCCAGCGCGCCGTGGATGACCTCGGCGTTGGGTGCCGCGTCCAGCAGCAAGTTCACCGCGCCGCACTCGTCGGCCTCGACATGGCCGAACGCGATCCAGCGCAGCTTCTCCAGCGGGACGACGCGGTTGATGGCCGCCGACACCATCGGGAACAACTGCCGGTGTCCGCAATGGAACAGGAACGGCTCGTCGCCGGTGAGCAGGAACTGGTTGAAGGTGAAGCCATGCTCGGTGATGTCCGGGACCCAGGTGGACATCCGGAAGATGTCGGGTGCGATCTCGTCGACTTGGGTTTGCGGGCCTGCGTTCATGCGCCCCATAGTGCGCCTCGTTGTCACGACAAGTCGCGGAATGCGTGCGCAAATCCCGTCACCGCGATGACCGCGGCGATTGC
Organism: Actinomycetota bacterium; assembly: GCA_046725575.1. Lineage (GTDB taxonomy): Bacteria > Actinomycetota > Actinomycetes > Mycobacteriales > Mycobacteriaceae > Mycobacterium. The sequence continues at coordinate 1,398 of JBKOYU010000049.1, forward strand.
GTAGCCGATGATCGACCACCAGCCGAGGTGGTAGTAGGCGATGCCGATCGTGCAACAGGGTGTTCAGCAATGCGGTCGCTACGTCACCGGCGAATACTCGAAACCCTGCACGGCGTCAACCACTGGATGCTCGAGGAGAAGCCCGAAGCGGTGGCCGACCTGTTGCTCGACTGGATCACCGCCCGCCCGAGCAGCGCCTAGTTCCATTTCGCCACCGCCACAACGCCGGAAGGTGTTCACTGGTACCAGCGTCATTCGGTCTATCGAGGTGGGTCTCATGGCACGCATTGATTTGTTTGCGAAAATTCCTTTGATCGGGATGTCTCTGGTGTTCCTGGCGATGTTCATCGTCGCGGTCACCGCGTACCTCCATGTCGGCTGGTATTCGATCATCGGCTACGCCATTGCGGCCGTCGTCGCCGTGTGCGGCTTCGTCATGACGTTTCGTGACATCAGGGATACGCCGGGACCCGTGGAGCACTGGGATGTCCGGGGTAACCCCATTGATCCTGCCTCACCCCAAAACTGACTAGAGCGAGGAC
>JBKOYU010000889.1:0-2207 GCA_046725575.1 Actinomycetota bacterium
GACGGCGCCGTCATCCGCGGGTGTCCATGCATGTGGGTCTGGCTTGTCCGCAAGGTATTGGCAGGTGGGTCGGCGCAGGTAGACCAACAGTCCGCCGTCGGAGACTGTTCGCGCGACTGCATCGGCCAGTTGGCGGCGGCAGGAGCATGAGAGGGCGCCGAAAACGTCGCCGGCGAGGCATTCGCGGTGGACCGATATTCGAGGGTTGGCCGGGGTGCCGTGTCCCCGAAGCACGACGTGCTCGGCGCCAGTGATCTCGTCGTGGAAGCCGATGGCGTCGTATTGACCGTCGACGGTGGGCAACTGGGTGATCGTCCCGCGGGTGACGCGGGGCACCACGCCGTCGCCGTGAAACAGCCGGTGGGTTATGAGGTCATCGACACCGATCACTGGATGGCCGTGGTGTGCGCCGAGTTCGGCAACCTTGTGCGCCGGTGCCATCTGGCCGTCGTCGGTGACTATCGTGCCGACGAGCGCGACCGGCGGTAGGCCGGCGAGTCGGCACAGGTCAACCGCGGCCTCCGGGAATCTCGGCTGTTCAATCACGCCGCCCCTGCGAGTTCTTATCGGAACAAGATGCCCGGGACGGACCAAGTCCGTTGGTGTTGATGTCGGATCGGCGATTACGCGCGCTGTCCGCGCTCGATCGATCGCACTGATACCAGTGGTGACCCCGGAAGCGGCGTCAACCGCAACCCCGTAGTCGGTGTCGACGGATGTCTTGTCAGGGCGGATCATGCTCGGCACGTCGAGCTCATCGGCGAGTGCTGCCGGTAATGGAGCACACAGAAAGCCGGACGTTCGCCGAACGGTCCATGCTGTCCACCTGGGTTCTGCGAGCGCGGCGGCCAATACGATATTGCCCGTAGCTTCGCCATTAGCTATGTCGCACAACAGCACGGGCCTGCCAGCGCCGAGCGCTGCGGCCGCCGCGGACAGGCCGGTGTCGGTCGTCAGCTTCACGGCGAGCAAGGCCGTCACGCCGCGTGAGCGGTGAGGGAGTGAAAGCGGCTGGCGTGAAACACCAACGGTGACACGCCGGGGTGCACGCGCAACGCCTCGATGCGCAACAGGACGAGATCGTGATCCCCGGCCGTCACCACCTCATGGATCGAGCAGTCAAGCCAGGCAGCGGAGTCGTCGAGCATGACAGCGCCGCGCTCTGTCGCCGTCCAGCCGACGCCGGCGAATCGATCAGTGGTCTTGGACGCGAGCTGCCTGCAAGTTGCGTCCTGGCTGCTGCCCAGAATCGACAGGCCGAGCCGAGGCAGGTCCGCCAGCAGCGGCCAGGTCGTGGAGGAGTGCTGCACGCACACCAGTACCAGTGGCGGGTTCAGTGAGACCGGAGCGAAAGAGCTCACGGCGAATCCCACCGGTGAACCTCGTCGCATCGCGCATACGGCGGTCACTCCGCTCGGATAGGTGCTGTAGGCCGCCTTCAGCACGGCGGGCTCACTTAGTTGCGGTGTGAGCATGAAGCTGGCCTCCTCGAGTCGTGGTGCGCCGCGGCCGAGTGGTCAAACAGCCGCGGTTGGGGTGAGGCGATGGGACTTGACCGATTCGGCAGGCAGCTCACAATCGAGCGCGAATCGCGCTGGGTGCAGGGTGATATCGACTTCGGCGAGGGATCCAGCGACGGGAATCGACAACGGTATATCGGAGAGAAATCCCAATGCGGTTGGAACAACATGCAGACGCGGCGTTCCTCGCCGGGTCCGCCGGAACTGAAACGCGAGTTCGTTCTGCAGTAGTTCTAACCGGCCGTCAACCCACGCGGGACTCAATTGCGGGGACAGCTTCAATGCCGCCGACGTGCCCGACAGATCTTGCATCTTGCGCGTGGTGACATCGACTATCCGTTGTCCACCGACGTCGATGCTCGACATGACTGCATCGGAGTATTCGTGTTGGCGCACATCGGCGATCTGAACGGGATAGCCATAACGGGGGGTGAGCAACTCGCGCGCCGCGGGGCTATCGCTAAATGCAGAGAGAACGATTTGCCGCGGCTTTATCGACGTGCGGCTGGCGAGCCCGACGGCGGCGAACGTGAACGGTCCTACCGGGCTGTCGGGGACACGCCAGAACAACAGCGACAGCAAACCGGGCCACGTCGGATGCAGGCTGGGCGGCATATTGTCGGTACCGTCTTGCGTCGCGATCTCCCAAAGCACGTAGTGCAATGCGACTTTCTGCAACGTGATGTC
>JBKOYU010000009.1:0-9915 GCA_046725575.1 Actinomycetota bacterium
CGACCCTTTGGGTGGGGTTGCAGTCGCAGCGCATCGCAAGGACGCCGAGACCAACCCACGCAACCCACAATTGCACGCTTGGTAACCGGAGTCCGTGCTAGCGGGCGGCGAGCCGAAGTCATTCGGAGCGTCGCCCGTTTCCTTTTGCTAGGGCCTCTCTACGACGACACCGCTTGCGCGATGGCCAACGCCTCGCGCGCGCCGGCGTGTAAGGCCCGGGCGCTCAACACAAGCCACGCCGCAAGGCCGTCCGGTGTGCCCGACGAAAAGCCACGCGCCGCGGCCCGGTAGTCGCCCGAGTGCCGCATCCAATACATTTCGGGCACGCCGAGGCCGTGCGGATCGAGACCGCTGGCGATCGTCACCAGCCGCGAGACCGCTCGGGCCACCACACCGTCGGCGGTGCCGAACGGCTCGAGCGTCAGCAGCTCGCCGTGGACAACCGCGGCGAGGACCGGCGCAGGTACTCCCCGGCTTCGCGTGGGCCCAGTCCCGCCGGTGACGATGTCGGCCAGCAACGCCAGCCGACGGCCGACCTCCGCGTCGCCTCGTGGACGGCCCAGGCGGTCGTCGTCGGCCAGGTCGGCCGCCGCCAGCGCGTGCAATCGGGCGATGGCTTGAAGCGGGGCCCGCTGCCACACGCCGACCAATGACGTCGCCCCGCCTTCCAGGGCCTCCGATACCCGCAGCGCCCCCGCCAGCACCGGGTCGGGCTCGCCGTCGTCGGACAGCTGCAATGAACCGCCGTCGAGTACCGAGGATGCGCGCGCCGCCCGCAGCGAGGCCTCCGCCGCGGTCGCGGGCCATCCCCGCACATTGGCGCGGTGCCGGTGGGCGCGGCCCAGCGCTTCGCGGGCCTCCTCGCAGGCCTCTGCCACGCCGGGTAGCGCGGCCAGCGAGGCCAACGGATCGCTGATGTTGTCCCTCCCACCCGTCACGGCAGCACACGCTAGCCGACCGGGGGCCGGCCAGCCACGACGTTCGGCGCGCGGTGTAGACCGCCGGGCGCGGGCTGTGACTTGCCAACCTAGATGCAACGATCGGTGACTACGCTCACAGGTATGTCTGAGACGCACACCGAAGTTCCGTCCGCCTACCCGCCGCCGCAGGAGTTCGCCGCGCAGGCCAACGCCACCGAGGAGCTGTACCGCGAGGCCGAGCAGGACCGGCTGGCATTCTGGGCGAAGCAGGCCAACCGGCTCTCGTGGGAGACCCCGTTCACCGAAGTGTTGGACTGGTCGGACGCACCGTTCGCCAAGTGGTTCGTCGGCGGCAAGCTGAACGTGGCCTACAACTGCGTGGACCGGCACGTCGAAGCCGGCAACGGCGACCGGATCGCGATCCTCTGGGAAGGCGAACCGGTCGGCGACAGTCGCACTCTCACCTACGCCGAGCTCCTGGCGGAGGTTTGTAAGGCCGCCAACACGCTCACGGGCCTGGGTGTGCGCGCCGGTGACCGCGTCGCGATCTACATGCCGATGGTGCCCGAGGCCGTCGTGGCGATGCTGGCCTGCGCGCGTCTGGGCGTGATGCATTCCGTGGTGTTCGCCGGGTTCTCCGCGACGGCGCTGCGGGGTCGCATTGAGGATGCCGAGCCCAAAGTGGTGATCACCACTGACGGGCAGTACCGTCGCGGTAAGGCGGCGTCGCTGAAGGCAAACGTGGACGAGGCCGTAAGCGACCAAGACTGCGTCGAGCATGTGTTGGTTGTGCGGCGGTGCGGCATCGACGTGCCGTGGACCGACGGCCGCGACCTATGGTGGCACGACACTGTGGAGCCGGCCTCCCCCGAGCACACCCCTGAAGCCTTCGACTCCGAGCAGCCGCTGTTTCTGCTATACAGCTCGGGCACGACCGGCCAGCCGAAGGGCATCATGCACACCTCCGGCGGCTTCCTCGCCCAGGCGGCGTACACGCATTACTACACATTCGACATCAAGCCGGAGACCGACGTGTATTGGTGCACGGCCGACATCGGCTGGGTCACCGGGCACACCTACATCGTCTACGGTCCGCTGGCCAATGGCTGCACCCAAGTCCTTTACGAGGGTACGCCGGCTTCACCGAACGAGCACCGGCACTTCGAGGTGATCGAAAAGTACGGTGTCACAGTCTATTACACGGCACCTACGCTGATCCGCACGTTCATGAAATGGGGCCGCAAGATTCCCGACGCGCACGATTTGTCCAGCCTGCGACTGCTGGGCACCGTCGGTGAGCCGATCAACCCGGAAGCGTGGCGCTGGTATCGAGATGTGTTCGGCGGCAACAGGACACCGATAGTCGACACCTGGTGGCAGACCGAGACCGGAGCGTTGATGATCTCACCGCTGCCAGGGGTCAGCACGACGGTGCCCGGTTCGGCGATCGCGCCGGTACCTGGCATCTCCGCGCGCATCGTCGACGACCACGGCAACCTCGTCAAGCGCAGCCACGAGTTCGGTGAACACGCTCAGGGCTATCTGGTGCTGGATCAGCCATGGCCGGCGATGCTGCGCGGCATCTGGGGCGATCCGGAGCGGTACAAGGAGACGTACTGGTCGCGGTTTGCCGAGCAGGGCTGGTACTTCGCTGGCGACGGCGCGCGCTACGACGACGACGGCAACATCTGGTTGCTTGGCCGCGTCGACGACGTGATGAACGTGTCCGGACACCGGATTTCGACCACCGAGGTGGAGTCCGCTTTGGTGGGGCATTCGCACGTGGCCGAGGCGGCGGTGGTGGGCGCCACCGACGAGACCACCGGGCAGGCGATCATCGCGTTCGTCATCCTGGAGTCGCACGCGAAAGACCGTGGCGACGAGATGGTCGGCGAGCTGAAGGCCGAAGTGGCCAAGGAGATTTCGCCGATCGCAAAGCCAAAGGAGATCCACGTGGTGCCGGAGCTGCCGAAGACCCGCAGCGGCAAGATCATGCGTCGTCTGCTGCGCGACGTCGCCGAGGGACGCGAACTCGGCGACACGTCAACACTGTTGGATCCCAACGTGTTCGAGGCGATCCGGGCCAGCAAGGCAGGGAACTAGGCCGCTGCCGCACCGACCGGAACGAAACCGGAACCCGGCCGGTTTTTGGCGGTGATGTCGCCGAGGATGGCGTTGATCGACATCGTGACTGCCGGGGTGTGCAGCGGGATGTATTTGATGATGCACGTGGGCAGTTCCTCGGAGAAGGCGCCGTGGATCATGCCGACCAGTCGGTTGTTGACGGTGACGGGTGCACCGGAGTCGCCCGGCTGTCCACAGACCTGGTTGACGATGGTGCCGGGTTGCTCGCCGGGTCCCCATGTCACGCCGCACGAATAGCCCGTCGTCCGACCGAGTTTGCACGCGATGTCGCCGACCAGCGGATCGGGGCCGATGCCGTCGATCTCAAATCCCTTGACGTTGTTGACCGGCTGCACCTTTGACGGGTCGAACTGGATCACCGCATAGTCGAGGGCGTCATTGCCTGCGACCATCGAGCCGAGCACCCCGGCGGCCTCGGCACCTTCGGCGGCCACCCGTTCGCCCGGCCCACCGCAGTGCGCCGAGGTGAAGCCGATGAGATTGCCGCGGTTGTCGTTGCCGATCGCGGTGAGCGTGCAGAAGGTGTCGCCCTCGACGACGATGCCCGAACCGCCGCCCATCGGGACCAGCGCATCGGCGTGGGCGGAAGGCAGCAACAGCGCGAACAGGGCCACGATCACCGCGGAAATCGTCAGGCAGCGGACGCTGGTCCTCAAGTCTCCAACCCCCATCGACGTGCCGCCCGACCATCCAACCGGGCCAGTCTATCGTCGGCCAGGATCGTTTCCGTGGACGCCACGTGGCAACATGAACGCGACTGACACCGGATGCGGGGAGGAAGTGTTCCGTGAGTGATCGCAGGGATGGCGTACCGACGACCGTGACCTCGATACCCCTGGTCGACCCGCACGCCCCCAAGGACAATCCGTCCATCGGTGACCTCGTCAAAGACGCGACCACCCAGGTGTCGACGCTGGTGCGGGCCGAGGTCGAACTGGCCAAGGCCGAGATCAGCCGCGACGTCAAGAAGGGCCTCACCGGCAGCGTGTACTTCATCCTTGCGCTGGTGGTGCTGTTCTACTCCACGTTCTTTTTCTTCTTCTTCCTCGCCGAACTGCTCGACAACTGGCTGTGGCGGTGGGTGGCCTTCCTGATCGTGTTCGGGATCATGGTGCTCACCACCGCGGTGCTGGCGCTGTTCGGCTATCTCAAGGTGCGCCGTATCCGCGGACCGCAGAAGACCATCGAGTCGGTGAAGGAAACCCGCGAGGCGCTCACGCCGGGGCACGACAAGGACAAGGCGCTCACGTCGCCGAATGGCGAAGGACCTGGCGCACAAACCGACCCGTCAGGCTGGTAATGGCCCCACCCGACCCGTCGGTGGTGCGCATCGACGGTCCCTGGCGCCATCTAGAGGTGCACGCCAACGGGATTCGCTTTCACGTCGTGGAGGCGGACCGGAAGGACCACGTCGCTGGGCTCAATGTCGCCGCCAGAGCGGCTCCGGTCACCGATCGTCCGCTGGTCATCCTGCTGCACGGCTTCGGCTCGTTCTGGTGGTCGTGGCGCCACCAGTTGCGCGGCTTGTCGGGTGCCAGGGTGGTCGCGGTTGACCTGCGCGGCTACGGCGGCAGCGACAAACCGCCGCGCGGCTACGACGGCTGGACGCTCGCAGGCGACACCGCGGGGCTGGTGCGCGCGCTCGGCCACAACGCGGCGACGCTGGTGGGGCACGCCGACGGCGGCCTGGTGTGTTGGGCGACCTCCGTGCTGCACCCGCGGATGGTGCGGGCGATCGCCGTCGTCAGCTCGCCGCACCCCGTCGCACTGCGGGCCTCTGCGCTGACCCGGCGGGATCAGGGCCTGGCGCTGCTGCCGTCGATGCTGCGCTACCAGGTGCCGATATGGCCGGAGCGGTCGTTGACCCGCAACGACGCCGAAGACCTCGAGCGGCTGGTGCGAAGCCGCGCCAGTGCCAAATGGCTTGTCTCAGAAGACTTTTCCGAAACGATTCGACATATGCGACGCGCCATCCAGATTCCGTCGGCCGCGCATTCGGCACTGGAGTATCAGCGCTGGGCGGTGCGCAGCCAGCTGCGCGGCGAGGGCAGGCGGTTCATGCGCTCGATGAAGCGGCCGCTGGCGGTGCCGGTGCTGCATCTACGCGGCGACGCCGACCCGTACGTGCTGGCCGATCCGGTGTACCGCACGCAGCACTACGCACCGCACGGCCGCTACGTATCCATCGCCGGCGCAGGACATTTCGGCCACGAGGAAGCACCTGAGGCGGTCAACGAGCAACTCTCGCGGTTCCTGGCGAACGTGTACGGCTAGCCGACGCAGGCGCCCGTCGCGACGCGGTCCGTGTTGCCGATCTTCGCCATTTGGCGCGAGACTTCCTTCCCGGTCAGCACGAAGCCGGTGTCGGCGTCGTCGACGGCGGCGCCGAACACCACGCCCAGCACCCTGCCTGTCCGGTCGATCATCGGGCCACCCGAGTTTCCTTGCCGCACAGTTCCCCTGATCGTGTACACCTCGCGGGTCACGGTGGCGCTGCGGTAGATGTCGGGACCGTTGAGTTCGATGGTTTCGCGTACGCGGGCCGGAGTGGCGACGAAGTCGCCGCCGCCGGGGTAGCCCATCACGACGGCATCGGTGCCGGTCGGCGCGGAGCCCTGGGCGAACTCCAGCGGCCCCGACGGCAGGTTCGGCACGTCCAGAATCGAGATGTCGGCTTCGGGGTCATACGACACCACACTGGCGTCGTAGGTTTGGCCGTCGACCTCGACCGTGACGCTGTCGGAGCCCGCGACGACGTGCGCATTCGACATCACCCGGTTCGGTGCGACGACGAAACCGGTGCCCTCCAACACCTTTTGGCATCCGGGTGCGATGCCACGAATCTTCACGACGCTGGGCCGGGTGGCGGCCACGACCACGTCGTTGGCCAGCGCGGCATCCGGGGCGTCGACCGCGATGATCGGGGTGCGGCCGTACTCCGAGAGCACGTCGGGCAGCCCGGACGTGTCGAGCAGTGCCGACAACCGCGTCGGGACGGACTTCAGCCAGCTGGGGGCCACCTCGTCGACCTGGGCCAGCACCTTCGAGCCGCGCACGGCGGCGGCCAGGTTCGGCTGGTCCGACGACGTCAGCGGGGTCGCCAACATCCAGGCCGCGACCAGCACCGCGATCAGCTGCAATCCCACGCCGATCACCGAGTCGACGGCGCGCAGCCCGGGGTTGCGTAGCGCGCCGCGCACCGCGCGGCCCAGCACCACACCGGCGATCTCGCCGATCACCACCAGCGCGAGAATCAGGAACAGCGTGACAAACAGCTTGGTGCGGGGGCCGCTGATGTGGGTGACGATGTGCGGCGCCAGCAGCACGCCGGCGACCGCGCCGAGAACGACCCCGACGAACGACAGCAGGGAGCCGAGCGCGCCGGAGCGCCATCCCGAGATGGCAGCGACGAACGCGATGGCGAGGACGGCAAGGTCAAGCCACTGTGACGATGTCATTGTTGAGCATCACCGTAGCTGTCCTCGTGCCCAACGAGCGCCATTGCGTCGTCCAGTTCACGAACGTCGTCGGTGTTCCATGGCTTGGCCCAGCCCGCGACGTCGAGCATCGCCGAGATCACCTGACCGGTGAACCCCCACACCAGCATCTCGTTGAGCAGGAACGCCGGACCGGCGAAGCGGCGGGTATTTTCCTTGCGGTACACCATGATCCGGTTCTCGGGGTTGATGAACGCACGCACCGGCACCCGAGCGACGATCGCGGTTTCTGCTTCGTTGACGACGGCAACCGGCCCGGGATCCGGTGAGTAGGCGAGCACAGGGACGACGTGGAACCCGGACGGCGGGATGAACATCCGCTCCAGTGTGCACAGCGGATGCAGCAGGCTGGTGTCGATGCCGGTTTCCTCGTTGGCTTCGCGCAACGCGGTGTGCACCGGCCCGTCGTCGCCGGGATCGGCCGCTCCGCCCGGGAACGCGGCCTGGCCGGCATGGTGGCGCAGCGTGGAAGCCCGCACGGTGACCAGCAGATCCGCCTCGTCGGGCAGGCCGCCGGAGAGCGAATCCGGCGGACCGGAGAACAGCACCAGCACCGCGGCGTCACGCTTCTCCCCGGTGATCGCGGCCTTGGTGTTTGCCGCGGTCACCAACGCCAGCACCTCCGGAGGAACGCGCCTGCGATAGGCCCGCTTCACGTGATGGCAGTTGTCGGTTAGCGGCTTCAGCCAGGGCGGGGCGGCTCGAGGGTTGAGGGGAGTCAGATCCCCCGCTCCACTGCCCCAGCTCACCCCGACACTCCAATCTTTGGGTCCACCGCCGCAGCGATCTCGTCGGCGCTGGCGAAGGACCTCGGCAGGACTTCGGCAACGCTACCGTCCGCGCGCAGCACCACGGTCGCTGGCATCACGTTGGGCACCCGCAGCGCCGCGGCGACCAGCCTGCGCCCGTCCTGCAGTGTCGGCAGCCGCACACCCAGTTCGGCCAGCAGTGACAGCGCGGCGGTCTCGTTCTCGTCCTGGTGCACGGTCACCACCGTCACGTCGGGCCCGACGCGTTGCTGGTATTCGGCCATCGCGGGCAGCTCTTCCCTGCACGGTCCGCACCAGTACGCCCACAGGTTGAGGACGGTCGTTCGGCCGGCGAGGGCCTTTGCGACGTCCACACTTGTACCGTCCCCGGTGCATTCGAGCGTGATCCCGCGCAGGGCCCACGACCGCAGGTCAGAGGACTGCTCCGGTCCCGGTCCCGTTCCCGAGGGCGGACACGGGGCAAGGTCGGCACGGGCCCGCGGACCCGCAAGTGCTTCGGCGGTATCGGCGTCGCGACGGTCGCGGGCCTGCCCCGGCCCGAGCGACCCCGTCGGCGAACCGTTGTCGCCCAACTGCGTCCACAACGCCACCCCCAGCGCCACCACGACGACCATCACCGCGACGGTCCACCGGGTCGACGTGCTCATCGGACGGGGCTGGTCAGAGTCCGGCCAGCGCCAGCAGGTGCTCGGTCTCCGGCCCCTTGACCAGCGGCGCAGCGATCAGCGGATCGGTCGGCCCGGTTCCGAACGACGGGCAGTCTTTGGCCAGTACGCACACGCCGCAGGCGGGCTTACGCGAATGGCACACGCGGCGGCCGTGGAAGATCACCCGGTGGCTCAGCAGCGTCCACTCGCTGCGCTCGATGAGCTCGCCGACCGCGTGCTCGACCTTCACCGGATCGTCTTCTGCGGTCCAGCGCCACCGTCGCACCAGCCGGCCGAAATGGGTGTCGACGGTGATCCCTGGAATGTCGAAGGCGTTACCGAGGATGACGTTGGCGGTCTTGCGGCCCACGCCGGGCAGCGTCACCAGGTCGTCCATGGTGTTGGGCACATTGCCGTCGAACCGCTCGACCAGTTCCTGCCCGAGCCGGATCAGCGAGCTGGCCTTGTTTCGGTAGAAGCCGGTGGGGCGGATGAGCTCTTCGAGTTCGGTGCGGTCGGCCTGCGCGTAATCGAGTGACGTGCGGTAGCGCTTGAACAGCGCAGGCGTGGTGAGGTTGACGCGCTTGTCGGTGCTCTGGGCCGACAGAATGGTCGCCACCGTCAGTTCCAGCGGATTAGTGAAATCCAGCTCGCAATAGACATGCGGAAATGCTTGTGCCAGTGTGCGATTCATTCGGCGGGCGCGGCGGACCAGACCGACGCGGGTTTCGTTGTCCCATTTCCGCGAGGAGGCACGCCGAGCCGGCTTGGCGGCTGCCGTCTTATCGGCTGAAGTCTCACCCACGGTCACGGATGCCAGCGTACTGAGGGGGTCTGACTCTCTTGGGAGCGGACCGGTGCGGACCAGTGACAATTCGTGATCCCGCTGAGACCTTGGCCGTGTTTACTTCACCCTTGTGGCTTGGTTGCTCGCTGCGTTTGTTCCGGCGTTGCTGATGTTGGCAACATTCGGGCTGCAGCGGCTCGAATCGAGCCTCAGCGACGACACCGTTTCGGCCACCGATGTGGCCGAGTTTCTCGACCAAGCCGAGCCCGATGATGTGAGCACGCTGGCACGAGAAGGCATGGCACGCGCACTGGACGGCCTGCATCAGCGGTTGGGCGAACGGGGCTGGCTGCTTGACGCCGGAACGGCTGCCCGTGATACGACAAGTTTGCCAAATCGGCTCGTCGTGCAACACCGGTCGAATCCTGAATTTCAGCCGACTCGACATGCCAATCGTGTGTAGCGTGGGCTAGTCGCACTGGAGGCACAATGCCGACAATGTCGGCGTGGCGTACCTCTAGCTCGCTAACCAGTAAGAGGTCGGCTTGCGCATGTCATATCACCCAACAGCTTAAGAGGGGCAACGTGGACGAGATCCTGGCGAGGGCCGGAATCTTCCAGGGGGTCGAACCCAGCGCCGTAGCGGCGCTGACCAAGCAATTGCAGCCCGTCGACTTCCCACGCGGACACACCGTGTTCGCCGAGGGAGAGCCAGGCGATCGGCTGTTCATCATCATTTCGGGGAAGGTCAAGATCGGCCGCCGCTCGCCGGACGGCCGCGAGAATCTGCTCACCATCATGGGTCCGTCGGACATGTTCGGTGAACTCTCGATCTTCGACCCCGGCCCGCGGACGTCGAGCGCGACGACCATCACCGAGGTGCGGGCGGTGTCGATGGACCGCGACGCGCTGCGCGCGTGGATCGCCGATCGCCCCGAGATCGCCGAGCAACTGCTGCGAGTGCTGGCCCGCCGGCTCCGTCGCACCAACAACAATCTGGCCGATCTGATCTTCACCGACGTGCCCGGCCGGGTGGCCAAGCAGCTGCTGCAATTGGCGCAGCGGTTCGGCACGCAGGAGGGCGGCGCGCTGCGCGTCACGCACGACCTGACGCAGGAGGAGATCGCGCAGCTGGTCGGCGCATCTCGC
>JBKOYU010000392.1:0-3053 GCA_046725575.1 Actinomycetota bacterium
GACCACGACGCGTCGACGATCGAGAAACTGCTTGGCGGGATTCCGCTGGCCGGTTTCTTCGCCGCCGGGGAGATCGGCCCGATCGCGGGCCGCAACGCGTTGCACGGATTCACCGCGTCGATGGCGCTGTTCGTCGAAGACTCAGCATGAGCCGCTAACCCGAAATGCCCGCCTCACTCGAAGCGACTTTTCAGCGACAAGGCCAGGCCCGCCAAAACAGACGGTGAATCCGCCTGAACGGGGCCGACCGGGCACATCGTTGAGCGAAGGCATCGCGTCGATGACCCTCTCGAGCCCTTTTTCGGGGTGCAGCAGGCCCCACGTCAAGATCGTGGGTCTACTTGGCCGCTTCTCGCGGCGGGTGGCCGGGACGGTCGCGCCGTGCGGGATCCTGGTGACCTTGCGGCGGTCGACGGCGTAGCCGAGACACAGGCGTCGTTGTGCGGCCTCGGACATGACGACCACCTGATCCGCCAGCGCCGCGATCGCTTCGAGCGCCGAACGTTGGTGTGACGTAGGTTCTTTGGGGATTGTATGGGCGATGACGATCGATGGGACGCGCAACCCGTCGACGATCTCCACCACTTCGTCGCCAGCCGTGCCGCTGTAGATGCCGTGTTCATATTGGATGTCCGCGACGTCGACCTGGTTGAGCAAGTCTTGCCATGCTGCAATGGATGACGATGAGCCGTTGACCGGCTCTCCGATCACCCCACTGTTGTTGGCGAGCTGCCCTTCGCCCACCCGAATGACGCCTGCGTCGGCCCCATGCGCGCATGCTTCAGTTATCCGATGCGACTTGGCGTTTCAGCTCGATCAGTTGTGTTTCGAGTTCGACGACAGCGTGGGCAACGACGCTAGAGGCACTTCAGCGCACCCATCCGATGTGCTGGGTCCCGGCGTCTCGACGTTGTCGATGTCCCTGAGCCGGCGCAGCATCCGTCGTGAGATCGACGCTGGGGATCCATGTCGTCGACACCAAAGTCGTCGAACGGCTTGAAAGCTCGTTCACTACCGGACATCTGGTTGTTCCCACCTTACGGTCGTCGGCTGTGGAGTACCTGTCGAGGAAGCCACCGCTCAGCATGAGAGCAGAACGTCGACACTGGACGCGTTATCGGTAACGGCGGCGGCCATCACGATGGTGTGTGCACGGTCGGGTTCGGTGTGCACCGGCACGACCAGCAAGACAATGTTGTCGCCGTACGCGTCAAGAACTCCCAGCGTGTTGTGCGGCTGGCGGTGGTAACCGTCGAGTCTGATGATTCGGCCGTCAATTGGAACCCTCCGCGGCGCCTTCGCCCACTCGGCCAGGTTGTACGTCACGCGGGCAACAGCGCCGAGGCGCTCCGACAGCACCGCCAGCAGATCAGGAAGCTCTGTTGGCAGCTCATCGCTGCGCGGCCACCATGCCCCGTCGACATACCCGGTCATGGGTGCTTTACGCTTCAGACGCAGCCGCGGTGTGTGTTCGGGTCCGGACTGTCGTCGACTGGAAATGGCACGGCTTTCTCGTAGTGCCATGGGAACAATCCCGTCTGAGCCTCGAACGGCCCAATTCACTCGAATCGGCGACGACACAATCCCAGATGGTCGCGTGCGACATACCGCCGATGACACCAACTCTATGCCCCGTGGCTCCCGTAACAGGCAGGTACCGACCGCCTCGGACGAAAGTTGTTGCGCCTCTTGTGCGCTCGACACACCGAGGCTGACCTCGGCAGGTGCGGGCCGCCATTTGCCCTGCGGCCCACACCGTCGCGTCGAGCGATGCGGGTGGCATACGGGATAGTCACGCGACTTCGGCAGCACGGATGTCGAGGAGTCCATGATCACCGGGTTGGCCTTGTTCATCATGATGTAGACACCCGGCGGGCCCAGAAGCTCGCGTAATGCCGCCGACAGCTGTCCAGGGCGAACCACCGTTGGAATCGAGACAAACTTCCGGCTCAGGCGGTACCGTCGAACCGGGTTGGCTGCACAGCCTCACGGAAACGTCACGGCGGCGATCTGACTTTCCCCGCCGACCGGGGTGCAAACCCCGACGTCAGCCGGCATTTACGGTTGCGCATACGGGTTGGGGTTTCGTGCCAACTGGATCAGAAGTAAGAGTCACAACCTGCATCGACGGCGGCGCGCTGCCGTGGTCGGACGCGGGAGAGTCTGTACAGTCAGGGCGTCTGAAACGCTCGGCTCCTCGCTCCGACCGGAGCAACGGATCATCTGGGGTGAAATGAGAGAGGCTCCTCTGCAGTCACCGTCGGCCCCGGCAGGGGCGGGCGACGGTCGTACCCCAGCGGCTCCAACCGTGCACAACAAATTCGCGGCGCCAATGCGCCGGAGCCAAAGGGATTGTCGTGAGCCAATTTACGGAGACGATGTACTTCAACGCCCGGTGCAGCTTCAAAGGTATGGTCACCGGCGAACCCGACGCCCCCGTCCGGCACGCCTGGGCCGAGGTACACCAGCGAGCCCGTCACGTCGCAGGTGGCCTGGAGGATTCCGGCGTCGGACATGGCGACGCGGTGGCGGTGCTGGCCGGCGCCCCTGTCGAGATCGCCCCAACGGCGCAAGGCATTTGGATGCGTGGCGCGAGTTTGACCATGCTGCACCAACCCACCCCGCGCACCGATCTGCAGCGCTGGGCCGAGGAGACCACCGCCGTCATCGACATGATCGACGCCGCTGCGGTCGTTGTCTCGGATCCGTTCATGGCCGCCGCTCCCCTGCTCTCTGAGTTGGGCATGCGGGTGCTGACAGTCGAAGACCTGCTGCGCGGCCGACCGATCGACCCCGTCGATACCGACGACGACGACGTGGCGCTCATGCAATTGACGTCCGGGTCAACCGGTTCGCCCAAAGCCGTTCAGATCACCCACCGCAACTTCGTCGCCAACGCCGAGGCGATGATTGTCGGCTGCAACTTCGACGTCGACACCGACGTGATCGTGAGCTGGCTGCCGTGCTTCCACGACATGGGCATGACGGGCTATCTCACCGTGCCGATGTACTACGGCGCCGAGCTCGTCAAGATCACACCGATGGACTTCCTG
>JBKOYU010000547.1:0-2144 GCA_046725575.1 Actinomycetota bacterium
CCCCTGGCGGGCGGCGACTGTATTCGTTGATGGCCGGCATGTCGAGCAATCTGCCCGACGAGCTGCGCGCGCTGCTGGGTGAGTTGGTGTCCGATATCGGCGAACGGGTGTATCTGCGCGACGAGAACTCGCGCGGGCGCACGCGTCACGACATCAGTGTGATCTCCGCGCCAATCTACGACCACTACCAACGTCAGGTCATGGTGGCGTCGATGCACATCGGAAAATCGTTGACGGGCAACGAGATCACCGAACGAGCGCGCGCACTGGTGGCGACGGCCGACGCGGTCACCAAACAGCTGGGCGGCGTGAAACCGGAACGCTAGTAGGCATACGTGTTTGCGGGTTTGTCGATGCGCGTCACCCGTGACACCGCTATCGTCGGGATGTAGTTCGTCGACGCCACAGATGTTCCCGGCACGACGGTGCCTTCCACTTGCAGCCAGGTGTCCTCCGGAAAACTTGCAGCCTCTGCGACGGCGGGGCCGGACAGATGGATGCGGGCCAGCTGCGCGTCGGCGGCGCAGCAGACGATGACGACGCGGCCCAGATCGGTGCTGTCGGGGTATTTGAGCGTGAAGCCGGTGACGGTGATCAGCCGGCTGTCGAGGCTGTTGGCGGCGTCGGCGGCCGCGCGCATGACCACGTCGGGAATTGGCACCCCAGGCGCACGGCCGGCGGGCAGCGGCGGGAACGGACGCCGTTGCGGTTCCGTCGCCGCGACAGCCTCGGGGGCGGCGCCGTGGGCACCCAGTGGCGGCGGCACGACGAACGTCGTGAGCGCGATCGGCACCAACAGCAGCCACACCAGCCAGGGCCGACGCGTATGGCCGTCGTCGTACGCGGCTCGACGGAGGTCGCGAACGATGGACGCCACCGCGAGCGCGATCAACACGACTGCCGCGGCGATCAGCCACGGCAGCAGCGACGGCTTCACGAAATGCAGGTAGGTGCCCTTGATCACCATCACCAAGGCGCTCAGCCCGACGAGCAGGACGAGCGTGTTCTGTGTGCCGCGGCTCACCGCGCACCGCCCAGGAACAGCAGACCGACGATGGTCGCGACGACCGTGGCGACGACGAACGTGGCCGGTCCGAAGCGAACTGCGAACGGCCGGCCGAACAGCCCGGCCTGCATCGCAGATAGCTTGACGTCGACGGCAGGCCCTACGACCAGAAACACCAGCCGCGGCAGCAGTGGCAGCATCGTCAGGCTGGCGGCGACGAACGCGTCGGCCTCCGAGCACAGCGCCAGCACGACGGCGAACAGGGCCATGGTCAGCACGCCGACCACGAGGTGTCCGGCAAGGTGCTTAAACACCCAGGGCGGCACGGCAACTCGCAAGACGGCGGCCGCCGCGGCACCGAGCACTAAATAGGAGGCGGCCTGCAGGAAGTCGTGGCGGGCCGCCTCAGTGAAGACCGTCCACCGGGACGCGTCGGTGTCGTGCGGGGTCGGCAGGCGTCGGGTCACCCATTCGGCGCGGCCCCAACGCAGCCACAGCAGTCCCATCGTGACCGCGGTGACCAGCGAGGCCACGCAGCGGGCCAGGACCATCGCCGGCTGGCCGGGGAAGGCGACCGCGGTGGCCACCAGCACGACCGGGTTGATGGCGGGCGCGGACAGCATGAACGTCAGCGCTGCCGCGCCCGAGACACCCTCACCGAACAGTCGCCGCGCCACCGGCACCGAACCGCATTCGCAGCCCGGCAGCGCCGCACCGCCCACCCCGGCGGCCGCGACGGCCATCGCAGGACGGCAGGGCAGCCAGCGCGCGAGCCGGTCGGCCGAAACAAAAGCCGCGATCAGACCGCTTATCACCACACCGAGCACCAGAAAGGGCAGCGCCTGGACGAACACGCCGCAGAACACCGTCGCGGCCACGCTGACGTCGGCGTGACCGGCGACGAAAGCACTCATCGCGTCGGCGGATAGTGCCAGCGCGATGAGCGAAGCGAGCAAGACCTCCATCGACCCGATACGCCGGCGGCGCTCGGTCGGGGCGGCGGTGGTCACCGCCCCATCTTGCCGTGTATTTCTGGGTGCTTAGACCTCGGCAAGCACCGTGAGAGCGTCGGTCGGCGACACCTGCAGGCCGCACCGGTCCTTGTAGTCGACGAGCGGCTGCTGGATCGCCCGCAGTT
>JBKOYU010000453.1:0-6180 GCA_046725575.1 Actinomycetota bacterium
ATCTCGATGGCGCCGCGGAACTCGTCGACCGCCGTCCGCCACTCGCCCTCGTCGAGAGCGTTGATCCCCGTCGTGTACGGCGTCAGTCCGACGATGGGGATCCCCGTGTCATCGGACGCCCGCCGGGCCAAATCGGCTGTGCGTCGGTCTCGCAGCGGCAGCCCCGAGCGATAGTCGTCCTGGTAGATCACCTCGGCGGCGTCGAGGCCGGCGGCCGCGAATAGCGCGAGCGCCTCCGGGACCGTCTGTTCCGGGGTTCCGAGGGTATGGCCTGCAAGACGCATGGTCACTGGTCCTTCCTGGTGGTTTCATTGGCAGCCCTGATCCAGTCGGTGGGACCGACCAGAGCTGGCGGGTCGGAGACCCTCGAGCGATCGACGAGCTCCATCAGCAGTCCCCACGGCGTCAGGAAATAGCTCCACCGATTGCCCGCGACGCGCGGGCTGTCGCCGCCCACCTCCTTGCGGTCGCCGAGCAGGCGCACGCCGGGCATGGTGGCAAGGACACGGAGTGCCACGTCCACGTCGTCGACCACGAAGCAGAGGTGGTGTCCGCCTGCGTCGCAGTGCCGCGGGTGCTCAGCGCGGCGGTCGGAGGTGCTCCACTCGAAAAGCTCCACGTTGAGGTTCGGCGGCATGCGCAGCATCGCCAACGTGAGGCGCGCATCCGCCGGCACCGCGAAGTTCTCGGGCATGAACTTCGCATCCGGTCCTCGGGTGGAGCGGTACAGCTCCTCGGCCCCCAGCGCCTGCACGAAGAACCGGACGGCCTTGTCGAGGTCGGGCACGGTGAATGCGACGTGGTCGGCGTACCGCACGCCGGGAATGCGGGGCAGCTCGCCGTCGGTGCGCGTGGTCATGCTGGCGCCCCTGCGGTGGAGGCCCGCACCAGCAGCTCTGGCTCCAGGACGACGTGCTCGACCGATCCGTCCGCTGCCTTCTTCTCGGCGAGGTCGATCGCGATGCTGCCCATGTCGGCGATCGGCTGGCGGACCGTGGTCAGGGCGGGGTTGAAGCGCGCTCCTAGGCTGAGTCCGTCGAAGCCGACGACGGAAACGTCCGTCGGGATCCGGAACCCTTGGGCAGCGAGCACGGAGATCACCCCGAACGCGGCCATGTCGTTCGCTGCGATGATCGCCGTCGGCCGGTCGGTCATCGCGATGAATCGCTCGGCCGCGCGCTCGCCCGCCTCGGTGTCGGTGCCGCTGTCGAGGACGATCGGCTCACCGTCGGCCAGGTCGCGATAGGCATCCATGCGCTCGTGGGCGGTGTGCGTGCCCGAGATGCCCGAGACGTAGCCGATGCGTCGGTGACCGAGCGAGCGCAGATGCTCAAATGCAAGTTCGATGCCGCGGCGGTTGTCGACGGTGACGCTCGGCACGGTCGCGTGCTCGTCCACCCGGTCGATGACGACCACGCGCTGCCCGAAGTCGAAGCTAGCCAGCGCGTCGAGGTCTACCCGCGTCGACGGCGCGACGATGCCGAACGGCGCGTACAGCGCTTGCATCGCAGTCAGATAGCCAGCGGTCTGCTCGGCGTCGCCGTTGGTGACGCATAGCACCAGCTGATAACCGCGGTCGCCCGCAGCCTGGGTCATTGCATCGGCGAGTTCGGCGAAGAAGGGGTTGGTGACGTTGGGCACGATCAGCGGAAGGAAGGTACTCGTCTTCAGACTTAATGCTTGGGCGAGGGGATTCATCGTGTAGCCGAGTTCCTGCGCGACGCGCAGAATGTGGTCTCGGGTCTCGGCCTTGACCGCTTGCGGTCGGGAGAAGGCGCGCGACACCGTCGAGCGATGCACACCCGCGGCCTTGGCGACGGCGTCGATGCTGTGATTAGCCATGGAGTAATCTTTCTCGCTCGGTCTGGTAGGCGTGCCAGATGATTCGCATGACGTCCTCGAGTTCACCCAAGGACGGCAATCCGCGAAACCCGTCGCGCAGTGTGCGCGCGACCTGTCGCACGAACGGGTCATACAGAGGGTCGCTGTCCACGCCGATGACGGCGCGCTCGGTGCGGCCGTCGAGTGTCGTGTACGAGGCGGAGCCATCGGATTCGATGGCAGCGAATCCCGAATCGCCAGCGGACGAGTAGCTGCAATAGCGCTTGAGCTTCGAGTCCGGGAACGCGTACCCCACCTCGACGATGGCCTCCCGGCCGTCCGGCGTCGTCAACACCAGGGTCGCGTGATCTTCGACCGTCCCCGCGTGCATGGCCGACGAAAGCGTCGCGCTGACGGTGGCGGTCGTATTGCCGCTGCGCTGAAGAAAGAGGTCGACGAAGTGTGGGCCCAGGTTCGCAAGGCAACCGCCGCCGGCCCTCTCGGGGTCAAGCATCCACGGGTTGCCGTTGCGGTCGTAGCGCCCCGGCGGCCCGGCGATGAACGAGAGTCGCTGGTAGAACGGTCGCCCAGCCTTGGCGAGCCAGTTGTCCACGGGACCGTAACGCTGGATCAGCGGCACCGTGGCCGGGACCCGCGCTTCCTCAGCGGCGCGCCGCACCTCCTGCAACTCGCCCAGGGAGGTGCCAAGCGGCTTCTCGACCACGAACGGAATGCGGCGTGCTATCAGGGCTAGGCAAATCTCGGCCATGCGGTCGTGCGGCCCGAAGACGTAGGCGAGTTCGACGTCCGGTATGTCGAGCAACCGGCGCCAGTCAGTGTCGACGAGGGAGCCCCACGGCTGGGCGAACTCTCGCACCCGGTCGGGGTAGTCGTCGGAGACGCCGACGACGACATGCTCCGCGGCCATCGCCGCGGCAGACAGCGGAACGTGCCAGTGCGAAGCTCCGAATACGACGGTCCGCGCGCGGGTCACGACAACACCGCTCGGCCGAGGATCCGGAAAGTGCCCGTAGCCTGCGCTTCGAGAACGCACACGGACGCTCCCTTCCCTAAATGCAACCGGTTGCTGCAACCGGTTGCTTTCAAGGTACGAGAAGTGAGAGAGTGTTGTCAATCACATCTTCGATTTAAAGGATTGACATGCCAGCCAAGCTCCAGACACTGCGGACGATCGATGAATCCGGCGCAGTCCTCATCGTCCGGCTGCCCGATGTCGATACCGCCGAGCGCGTCGCGCATGCCGCGGTCGAAGGCGGTTTCCGCGCCCTGGAGATCACGCTGTCCATTCCTGGAGCGGTCGATCTCATCCGCCGACTGGCCCGTCAATACGACTCCGAAGGGGTCGCGGTGGGCGCGGGAACCGTCCTGGACGGGCACGCAGCCTATGAGTGCATCCGGGCCGGGGCCAGGTTCCTGGTCAGTCCGCAGCTCAACCGCGAGATGATCCGCGTCGCGAACCGCTATCAGGTACCCACGATCAGCGGGGCGTTCACACCAACAGAGCTTGTCGAGTCGGCCGAGGCGGGCGCGGACATTCTGAAGCTGTTCCCGACAGAAGGCGCGGGCATCCCGTACGCCAAGGCCGTGCTCGCCCCTCTGGCGCACCTGCCGATCATGCCGGCGGGCGGCGTGACGACGGGAAATGTCGCGGAGTGGTTCGCGGCGGGCGTCGCCGGCGTGGGCGTGGGTAGCGCCGTCACCAAGGCGTGGGAATCTGACGGTGACTTCGGCCGGGTCACCGACGCCGCCCGCGATTTCCTCGAAGCCGTGCGAGTCTCACGCCGGTGAGCGAACCGACCCTCCACATCGTCATCGGCACGGCCGGCTCCGGCAAGTCGACGATCGCACAGCACCTCGCCTGCAAGCACGCGGCGGCGTATCTCGACAAGGATTCGATGAGCGCACGCTTCGTCGAGGCCGCCCTGATGTCAGCCGGCTACGACCCCGGTGACCGCGAGTCGAACGCGTTCTACCGTGAGCACATCCTGCCCCTCGAGTACGACTCACTCCTCGACGTCACCGGGGCCAACCTGCGGATAGGTCGCCCGGTTGTCGTCGACGCGCCGTTCAGCCCGTACCTCGCCGACCCCGACTTCGTCGCCGCCGCAGCGGAACGCTTCGACTGGCCGCCCGTCGACATTGAAGTGGTCCGCGTACGCGTCTCCCCCGCGACACTGCAGCACCGGTTGCGCGAGCGCGGCCTGGAGCGGGACCGCTGGAAACTCAACCACTGGGAGGAGTACTGGGCGGAACACGGAGACCGTCCATGCCTGTGGACAGGCGTTCGTCTAACGGAAGTCCGCAACGACGCCGAATGAGGTCGAATCATCACAAATCGGCCCGGTCTTCTGACCGAGATCAGTACTTGATTTGCGCTACGTCTCGCACTTCGTCGGGGGTAGCCGTACCAAAGCCGAGGAACTCCAGGTTCGCCGGGATCTGCTCGAACAGCATGTCTACGCCCACCTGGGTCTCACAGCCGCGTTCCCGAGCGGCCCTCAGAAACGGTGTCACCGCCGCTTTCATCACCACCTCACCTACAAACGTGGTGGAGGCGACCAGGTTCATGTCGACCGGTAGTGGATCGCCCTCGTTCATGCCAAGAGGCGTCGCGTTCACGACGAGGTCGTAACCGGTCGGATCGGCAGACCCGGTGTGCACAGTCAGTCCGGGGTAATACGCAGAAAGTCGACTGCCGAGCGATTCGGCCGCGTCGGCCACGGCATCGACCAGACCGATCCGAGTCACGCCCGCTGCCGCCAGGGACGCCGCAATCGCCGACCCTACTCCGCCGGAACCGATGACCAGCGCGCTGGTGCGAGTCAGCTTGCGCCCCTTGCGCAGTACGCCCCTCACGAAGCCCTCGCCGTCGAACATATCCGCGACGAGGCTGCCGTCTTCTCGTCTCAGCAAGACGTTGGCCGCACCCGCAATTCGAGCGGTCGGGCTCACCTCGTCGACAAGCTCGATCGTTATCTTCTTGTGCGGCATCGTGACCAGCGCACCACGGATGTTGGTGACCTTGAACAGCTCACGTAGGAAGTTCGGGTAGTCGGACGCCTGGACTCCCATCGGCACGACCACCGCATCAATGCCAGCCTTCTCGAAGAAGGGGTTGTAAATCATCGGCGACTTGAATGTCTCGGTCGGGTAACCGAGATGGGCAATCAGCGTCGTCCTGCCCGAGATCACGCTTGCGCTCCGTCGACTTGGAGCCACTTCTCCCGCGGCCCCAGGTGCCCTTCGCCGAGGCTGATCACGATCTGAGGGAGGTTGTCGTAGAAGAAATTCGAAAAGGACTCGCCTCTCAACGTCACGACTTCCTCTACACCGGTGGCGTCCCCCGCCCCCGCGCCCATCAAGGGTCCCGTTTCGGTGGCGCTCACCCGTCCAGTATGACCGCACTCGCGGTGGCCCGTTCCCGTTGGCAGGCATGTGCGCGACGCTCACCAGGGGCGTATCCGTCGATCGGATCTGCTCTGCCATTGCAGGCGGCACGAGACCGGCTTCGCAGCGCAGATACGTCCAGGTACTTTCAAGCGCGCGGTCGGCATACGCCTCTTGCTGCCGTAGGGCCAAGCGTTGCCCTAGGAGATCTGCATCTTTACGCCTGCTGCGCGCTTGTGCTGAGTCGCAGACCGCTGGCGGATCGGCGACATCTTCCTGGCCGGCGACGCCGCGCACCGCCAGCCGCCGACCACCGGACTCGGCCTGAATACCGGCATCCTCGATGCCCACAACCTGACCTGGAAACTGGCGCAGGTACTTTCCGGAGCCGCAACCGACGCCCTGCTCGACACCTATGAAGCCGAGCGCAAGCCGGTCAGCACCGACGGCGCGGACTGGGCACTGATGGCCTTCGGTAACCACACGGTGATCGATGCCGGCATCGGCCTGACCCCGGGGGCACCGCTGGAGGTGAACACCGCAGCCTTCCACGCGCTTTTCTCCGACGGACTGCTCGGCGAGGCGCTTCGCGCCCGCGCCGCCGAGACGATCGGCACCCAGCGCTTCGAATTCCAGGCCCACGACATCGAACTCGGATACCACTACCCACAGGGTGCGCTCGTCCCGGACAGCTCCGCCGCCGCCCCCCGATCGGCCACCGGAACCGCCTACACGCCCACGAGTCGGCCCGGCCACCGCCTTCCGCACGCCTGGCTCGACAAGGACGGCACCCGGGTGTCCACCCACGACATCGCCGCAGGCAACGGCGCCTTCGCCCTGATCACCGGCCCCGACGGCGGTAGCTGGGCGCACGCGGCCGCGGTGGCGGCCGAAAAGTTCGGGATCAGGATCAACGTCGCCCGGATCGGGCGTGACTACACCGACCCGGAC
>JBKOYU010000918.1:0-1822 GCA_046725575.1 Actinomycetota bacterium
GTGATGTTCTCTATCTGAGGAAACTATCTTCTCATAATACGAGAATCAGCGTCCGAACCCACCCCATGGGCATCTGGCGGCACCGTTGCACTCCGGCAGCCACCGCTGTGACCGGCGCATCCGGCCTCTGGCATTGACCAATTGCCGAAAAAGTGGAAACCTATTGGCGAAATATGAGAACCTGATTCTCGAGAACGAGAGGACACGGCCCGTGCGCGTGCCCCCGCTGCCGGCGGACCAGTGGGACGACGCCGTCGACCACGCGTTGTCCGGCATGCTTCCCGCGGAGCGCCGCAATCCCGAAGCCGCGGGCAACTTGCTCGCGACGCTCGTCCGTCATCCGAAGCTCACGCGAGCGTTCCTGCGCTTCAACAACCATCTGTTGTTCTCGTCGACGCTGCCGCCGCGCCTGCGCGAGTTCGCGGTGCTTCGTGTGGCGCACCTGCACCACTGCGAGTACGAGTGGCGTCACCACGTCCGCATGGGCAAGGAGGTCGGGCTCACCGACGACGTGATCGACGGCATCCAGCGCGGCGAGGCGGCCGACGGTCTGGACCGCGCGATCCTTCACGCAGTCGACGAACTTCAGGACAAGTCCGTCGTGTCCGACGGGACATGGGCGGTCCTGACGGAGCACCTTGATGAGCGCCAGCGCATGGATCTCGTCTTCACGATCGGCTGCTATGGCGCACTTGCCATGGCGATCAACACCTTTGGCGTAGAACCCGACCAGGAGAGGTAAACGAACAGTGGCACATTTCCCGAAACCGGCTGCCGGTAGCTGGACAGAGAATTGGCCGGAGCTAGGCACCGCGCCGGTCGATTACACCGACTCGATCGACCCCGAACACTACAAGCTCGAGCAGCAGGCGATCTTCAAGAAGCTCTGGCTCAATGTTGGGCGCGTGGAACGACTCCCCCGCAAAGGCAGCTACTTCACCAGGGAGATGCCGTCGGTCGGGGAAGGCACGTCGGTGATCATCGTGAAAGACACCGACGGCGAGGTCCGTGCGTTCTACAACATGTGCCGCCACCGCGGAAACAAGCTGGTGTGGAACGACTATCCCGGCGAAGAGGTTTCGGGGTCCTGCCGCCAGTTCACGTGCAAGTACCACGCCTGGCGCTACAGCCTCAAGGGCGACCTGACCTTCGTGCAGCAGGAAGACGAGTTCTTCGACCTCGACAAGGCGAAGTTCGGCTTGGTGCCGGTTCGCTGCGAGGTGTGGGAAGGGCTCATCTTCATCAACTTCGACAACGACGCCGAGCCGCTTGTCGATTACCTGGGCGAGTTCGCGAAAGGGCTCGAGGGCTACCCATTCCACGAGATGACCGAGACCTACACCTACCGGGCCGAGGTCAACGCCAACTGGAAGCTGTTCATCGACGCGTTCACCGAGTTCTACCACGCGCCGGTGTTGCACCAGAAGCAGGCCACCAAGGAGGAAGCCGAGAAGCTGCTGAGCTATGGCTTCGAGGCGCTGCATTACGACATCAAGGGCGATCACGCGATGATCTCGTCCTGGGGCGGGATGTCGCCGCCGAAGGACCTCAACATGGTCAAGCCCATCGAGCGGGTGCTGCACAGCGGCCTGTTCGGTCCCTGGGATCGCCCAGATATCAAGGGAATCCTTCCGGACGAGTTGCCGCCGGCGATCAACCCGGCCAGGCAGCCGAGCTGGGGCACAGACTCATTCGAGTTCTTCCCCAACTTCACGCTGCTGTTCTGGGCGCCGGGCTGGTACCTCACCTACCACTACTGGCCGACCGGCGTGGACAAGCACATCTTCGAGGCAACCCTGTACTTCGTGCCGCCGAAGAACAC
>JBKOYU010000242.1:0-2546 GCA_046725575.1 Actinomycetota bacterium
ATACCGATGCGCACCCGCTGAAAGTCGTTTGAGCCCAACGCCGACGCCACTGAGCGCAGCCCGTTGTGCCCTGCGACGCCGCCACCGGACTTGAGCCGGATGCGGCCGAACTCGATGTCGAGCTCGTCGTGGATGACCACGATGTCGGTTGGTGGCACCGAGTAGAACTTCGCCAACGACCCGACCTGGCGCCCTGACTCATTCATGTAGCACCGCGGCTTGGCCAGCACGACCGGCCGGCCGCCGAGACGGCCCGTCGCCACCTCGGCCCCCGACTTCTTGTGCACCTTGAACCCCGAGCCGATGCGGTCCGAAAGGATGTCGGCGACAAGGAAACCGAGATTGTGCCGCGTCGTGGCGTACTGCGGTCCAGGATTGCCAAGGCCGACCACCAAAATGGGTTCGGCCATATCGGGATCCGCCTATTCGGATTCCGCGGCGGGCGCCGCTTCCTCGCCCTCGGCGCCCTCTTCAATGGCTTCGCCCTCGGCCTCTTCAGCCTCGCCGGCACCCTCGCCCTCGAGCTCCTCGGCCGTCGGCGCGGCGACGACGTTGACGACGAGCGTGTCCGGATCCGAGATCAAGGTGACTCCCGAGGGCAGCGTGATCGAGCCCGCGGTGAACTGCGTGCCGATCTCGGCGCCTTCGACCGAAACGGTGAGGTGATCGGGGATCGACTGCACATCGGCTTCGACCGTGATGGCGTTGGCGTCCTGGGTGACGAGCGTGCCGGGGACGGCTTCACCCTCGACGACGACGTTGACCTCGACGGTCACCTTCTCACCGCGGCGCACGACCAGCAGGTCGGCGTGCTGGATGCTGCGGCGGATCGGGTGGACGGCGAGCGCCTTGGTCAGCGCGAGCTGCTCCTTGCCGTCGATGTCGAGGGTGAGCACCGCGTTGGTCCCGGAGTGCCGGAGCACCGCCGAAAAGTCGTGGGCGTCGAGTTCGAGGTGCTGCGGATCGCTGCCGTGGCCGTAGAGGACGGCGGGCACCTTGCCGTTGCGCCGGGCGCGACGCGATGCGCCCTTGCCGGTCTCGGTGCGGACCGCAGCGGTCAGCTTATTCGCGGTGGAAGTCTTAGCCATTGGGTGTTGCTCCTGTGCCGGTCAGTTGTTTCGGGCACGGCCAGGGTCGCAAACCATCAGATGTGCGGGTTCCCGTCGATAACGGTGGCCGGAACCACCCTCGCCGTGACGCGGCGTCAGGCTACCGCATCAGCAGTTCAGAATGGAAATTTGGTGTCCGTCAGCTGCTCGGATAGCTCCCAGAGCGCGGCCGCCTTCTTGGCATCGCGCGCCAGTGGGCTGCGGAACGGGGTGGGTCCGGTGGGGCCCCGCATGGTGTAGCGGGGGCCGACGAAGGTGTTGCCCGGCAGGTCCTGGGAAGCGGCGTAGAGGGTCTGGCGGGCGCCGAAGTCGGCGTTCGTGGCCACGAGCCGGTTGCCGGTCTGGAAGACCTTGCCGAAGAAACCCGATGAATGCGACTGCAGGTTGGTCGCGGAGTAGCCGGGGTGCGCGACGAGCGCCTTCACCCGTGACCCCGCGGCGTCGAGCCGGCGCTGCAGTTCCTCGGTGAACAGCAGGTTGGCCAGCTTGGACTGCCCGTAGGCCGGCCAGGCGAGGTACGGCCGCGACTTCCAGTTCAGGTCCTTGAGGCTGATGTAACCCAGCAGGTGCATGATCGACGACACCGTGACGACCCGGTCGGTGACTTTGGGCAGCAGCAGGTTGGTCAGCGCGAAGTGGCCGAGATGGTTGGTGCCGATCTGGCTTTCGAAACCGTCGACGGTCTGTGCGTACGGCACCGCCATGATGCCGGCGTTGTTGATCAGCACGTCGACACCGTCGACTCCGTCGGCGAAGGCGCGCACCGACGCTAGGTCCTGCAGGTCGAGCTTGCGGACCTGGACGTCACCGGTCATGGTGGCGGCGGCCTCGTCGCCCTTGGTGGTGTTGCGCACGGCCAAAATCGTCTTGGCCCCGACGCGGGCGAGTTCGCGCGCGGTGACCAGACCCAGGCCGCTGTTGGCGCCGGTGACGATCACCGTGCGCCCGGAAAACGAAGGCAGATCCGCGGCGGTCCACTCACTCATGCCGCTTACCCTACTGCGGCGAAACTGTATTTCAGCAGGCCAGTACTCGAACTTTCTCTGCTGGGATACCGTTTCGGCGGGCTACTTCGGCGGCGCGCCCGGCACCTTGACGTCGAAGCCCGCTATGACGGCCTCGATGTCGGGCGCCTCCTCGGCGGCCTTCTCCGCGTAACCCGTCACGGTGAACTGAACGAGGTAGCGCTGATTCGCCGGCGGCGCACCCGTCGGGATGAGGATGCGGTTGTAGCTGTGCATGCGGCGGCCGTTGAGGTCGTAGCTGCCCTCGATCATCGATGACGGAAAGCCGTGCCAATTGTCGGTGGAGGCGTTGAGCCGCTTGAAGTTCTCTGACAGTTCCGCGTCGGCGTAGCCATGCTTGATGGCCTCGTTGACATCGAAGTCGCCGCTGAGCTTGAACACAATCAACATCGCGGTGGGGTAGGTGTCGCCC
>JBKOYU010000642.1:0-4872 GCA_046725575.1 Actinomycetota bacterium
CGTCGAGGCAGTCGTCACCGCCGTGCCCGAGTCGTTGGCGATCGAGGGGCAGCCCGAGGCCAAGGTGTACGACACCCCGGGCACGCCGACCATCGCCACGTTGGTCGAGTGGGCCAACACCGCGTTGGACCGCACGGTCACCGCGGCCGACACGCTGAAGAACGTCGTGCTCAAGATGCGGCAGCCGGGCGGCGAGTGGGAGCTGCTGGCTGTGGGTGTGCCTGGTGACCGCGAGGTCGACGAGAAGCGGCTGGCGGCCGCGCTGGATCCGGCCGAGTACGCGCTGCTCGAGGAGGCCGACTTCGCCAAGCACCGGTTCCTGGCGAAGGGTTACATCGGCCCGAAGGCGTTGCTGGCCAACGGCGTTCGTTATCTCGTCGATCCACGCGTGGTGGACGGCACGTCCTGGATCACCGGCGCCGACGAACCTGGCAAGCATGTGGTGGGCCTGGTGGCTGGCCGTGACTTCGTCGCCGACGGCATCATCGAGGCCGCCGAGGTGCGCGACGGCGATCCATCGCCCGACGGTGCAGGCCCGCTTGTGGCAGCACGCGGCATCGAGGTGGGCCACATCTTCCAGCTCGGCCGCAAGTACACCGACGCGTTCACGGTGGACGTGCTCGGGGAGGACGGCAAGCCGGTCCGCTTGACCATGGGCTCCTACGGCATCGGCGTGTCCCGGCTGGTGGCGGTGATCGCCGAACAGCACCACGACGAGCTGGGGCTGCGGTGGCCGTCGTCGGTGTCGCCGTTCGACGCCCACGTGTTGATCGCCAACAAGGACGAGGCCGCCCGTGCCGGTGCCGCGGAGTTGGCTGAGGCGTTGGACGGGCTGGGCGTCGAGGTGTTGCTTGACGATCGGCAGGCCTCGCCCGGCGTGAAGTTCAAGGATGCCGAGCTGCTCGGGGTGCCGTGGATCATCGTGGTGGGCCGTGGCTGGGCCGACGGCGTGGTCGAGTTACGCAACCGGTTCACCGGCGAGACGCGGGAAATCGCGGTCGACAACGCCGCGGCGGAGATTGCGAACGCGGTTGACGCAGGGGCATGAGCGAGAAATCGTTAGCTTCCACGATTTACCTAACGCTACGGCGATTTCCGAGCTGAATTTCCGCCATAGCGTTACGCAAATTGTCTATGCCGGGGGACACGCCCTCGCGTGAGGGAAATCTCGATGCCCAGAGGCGTGCGATGCGGTCATTCGGAACCGCCGGGGAAGGCGACGGTGATCGGCGAGACGCCGAGCACTCGGCTCCACCGAGCTGCCGCGACCGCGCACTGTGTCAGCGCCAGGACCGCGAAGGCGCGGTCCTGTTCGTCGGTGGCCTGCTCGACGACCGCCCGCCACGCCACCGCGGCGTCCTCTTCCATTCGGACGGCCAGATTGGCGGCGTCCGTCGGATTGTCGACTTCGATCGGCAGCTGATAGCCGGCGGCGGGCAGCGGCGGGTCGACGGATCGTGATTCGAGGATCGCGATCGCCGCCTCGCGTCGCTCGCGGTGTAGGGCTATCGACGACGACACCAGGTCATTCACGTCGGGTGTCGAATGCGCTGATACCAGCCCGTAGCCGTAGATCGTCGCGTGCTCGGTGGCGATCGCGTCGAACAGGGCACCGTTCGCCGCGTCCGACGGCCGTCCCGGCGTGGTCGGTTCGGCCGCGCGCGACGACGTGGTCGTAGTGGTCGTGGTTGTTGTGGTCGTCGACGCGGTGGTCGACGTCGTGGTGGGCGTCGGCTCTGGGGAGGTCATTGCGGCGCCCCCGGCGGCACCAGCGCGACTTTGTAGGCCGCGGTGCAGCAGGCCGCGATCGATCCCAGTAGCCCGGCGCGATAGCCGGAATGTTTGGCCGCCAATTGTGTGGCGGCATCCGCTGACTCGCGCAGCGCCGCGATCACGTCCTGGGTGGTGGGCGGCTTCTCCGGCTGCGCGGTGGTGCTGATCGCCGTCGCCGTCGGCGGGTCCTTGCCGACCATCCGGACCAGCTCGTCGGACAACGCCTGGGCATGCGCCGACCGTTCGGACGCCACCGCGGTGAGCGCCTGCGCCATCGGCGGCGGAGGCGTTGCCGCAGCGGCGTCGGTGGCGAGTTGGCTGTCGGCGCGGGCACGGTCGAGTTGCGCGGCCAGCTCGTCGACTTCCGGCGGTGGCGGCGGCGATCCGCACGCGGCGGCGGCGCTGCCCAGCAGTGCCAAAGCCGCCGCTCCGAACAACATCTGTCGTCTGCTGACGGTCGGCGGCGGGCTCGGCACGAGCAACATCTTGCCATCGCGCCCAGCTCGACGCGGCCGCGCGTTTGCGGCTTGCCACGGCGGCCCTGGCGTATCGTTGATAGTCGGTTCCAAGTTGCGCCGCGGGGAATCGTGTCCGGACAACTCAAGATGAGGAGCTCGCCGTGACGGAGCGGTCTGCGGGATTACCGTCGCAGAAGCAGGTGATCGAGCTACTCGACGGCGAGTTCGCGCGCGCAGGCTATGAAGTCGAAGACGTGGTGATCGACACCGCGGCGCGCCCGCCCCGCATCACCGTGGTCGCCGACGGCGACGAACCGCTGGATCTCGACGCGATCGCCACGCTGTCCCGGTCCGCGTCCGACGTGCTGGATCGCATCGACACCCCGCCGTACGTCCTCGAGGTCACCTCACCCGGCGTCGATCGCCCGCTGACCACCGAAAAGCATTACCGTCGGGCCCGCGGTCGCAAGGTCGAGCTGACCCTGTCCGACGGCTCGCAACTGACCGGCCGCCTCGGCGAAATCCATGGCGGCACTGTGCGGCTCGTCGTGCGCGAGGGCACAAGGGCCAACTTCTCGGTCCGCGAACTGCCTGTCGACGGCATCACCAAAGCCGTTGTCCAGGTTGAGTTTTCGCCGCCAAACCAGCGGGAGCTGGAGCTGGCCGGCCAATCTGGGAAGGAGGCTTCAGCGTGAACATCGACATGGCTGCACTGCACGCGATCGAGGCCGACAAGGGCATCTCGGTCGACGTGGTCGTCGACACCATCAAGTCGGCGCTGCTCACCGCCTATCGCCACACCGAAGGCCACGAGGCCGACGCCCGCATCGACATCGACCGCAAGACCGGTGTCGTCAAGGTGATCGCGCGTGAGACCGATGCCGACGGCAACGTCATCTCCGAATGGGACGACACCCCAGAAGGATTCGGCCGCATCGCGGCCACCACCGCGCGTCAGGTAATCCTGCAGCGGCTGCGCGACGCGGAAAACGAGAGGAACTACGGCGAGTTCTCGGCGCGGGAGGGCGACATCGTCGCCGGCGTCATCCAGCGCGATGCGCGCGCCAACGCCCGCGGTCTCGTCGTCGTCCGAATGGGCAGCGAAACCAAGGGATCCGAGGGTGTCATTCCCGCCGCCGAACAGGTTCCCGGCGAACGCTACGAGCACGGCGACCGACTGCGCTGCTACGTTGTCGGCGTGACCCGCGGCGCCCGCGAGCCGCTGATCACGCTGTCGCGCACCCACCCCAACCTGGTGCGCAAGCTGTTCTCGCTGGAGGTTCCCGAGATCGCCGACGGGTCCGTCGAGATCGTCGCGGTCGCGCGGGAGGCCGGCCACCGCTCCAAGATCGCGGTCACCTCGCGGGTGCCCGGCCTCAACGCCAAGGGCGCCTGTATCGGCCCGATGGGCCAGCGGGTGCGCAACGTGATGAGCGAGCTGTCCGGCGAAAAGATCGACATCATCGACTACGACCCCGACCCCGCGAAGTTCGTGGCCAACGCCCTGTCGCCGGCCAAGGTGGTATCGGTGGGCGTGATCGATGAGGCCGGCCGGGCGGCCCGCGTGGTCGTGCCCGACTTCCAGCTGTCGCTGGCGATCGGCAAGGAGGGCCAAAACGCCCGCCTGGCCGCCCGGCTGACCGGCTGGCGGATCGACATCCGAAGCGACGCCGCGCAACAGCCGCACCCGAATGCGGCGCACGGGGCTGTGCACGACCGGTAATCCCCGGCTGACGCGTGGGCCCAGGCGCGACGACCAGCACCGCCGTTTCAGTTCGCAAGCAGTGGGACGGTAGACTCAGCTGTGATCCAGCGCGAGACTTCGGCTTCAGCGCACAGACGCCCAGATGGACCGGTGCGGACGTGCGTTGGCTGCCGGAAGCGAGAGCTGGCCGTCGAACTGCTTCGGGTAGTCGCTGTCGACGGGAATGGCGAACACGTCGTGACCGTTGACTCAGCGAGAAAACTGCCGGGGCGGGGTGCCTGGTTGCATCCCCATCCTCGGTGCCTAGACGCAGCAATTCGGCGGCGAGCATTCGCACGAGCGCTGCGCATCACCGGTTCACCGGACATAACCGCGGTGCTGGAGCACTTCAGTGCAGTTGAAGGGCTAAAGACACTCGGCAACAGAACAGGTAGCGAAGAACATGAGCACACCGTGAAGTCCCGATGACCATGCGTCATAGCTAACCCGAGGCGCGGCGCCCACCACCGCTGACGCCTCTAGAGATGGAGATGTAGTGGCAGGTAAGGCCCGTGTACACGAGTTGGCCAAGGAACTCGGTGTTACCAGCAAGGAAGTTCTCGCCCGGCTGAGCGAACAGGGCGAATTCGTCAAATCCGCGTCCTCCACGGTGGAGGCGCCCGTCGCGCGTCGACTGCGCGAGTCTTTCGGTGGTGCGAAGCCGGCCGCCGAGAAGGTCAAGGCCGACGGCAACGGCTCGCCGGCCAAGGCTGCCGCGACAAAGGCCGCCCCCGCGAAGGCGCCCGCCCCCAAGCCCGCAGCACCCGCGGCGCTCGCGGAACCGGCGGCCCCGCCTCCCGCGGCGGCAGCAGCGGCCGCGCCTGCGGCACCCACGCCGACCCGCCCGGGTCCCACCCCGGGCGCAACGCCTGGTCCGCGGCCCGGCCCCTGTCTCTT
>JBKOYU010000393.1:0-6638 GCA_046725575.1 Actinomycetota bacterium
CGGCGACACCGTCTACTGCCTTACGCCGCTGCACCATCAGTCCGGGCTGCTCGTCGCACTCGGCGGCGCGGTGGTCGGCGGTGCCCGCATCGCGCTGTCACGGGACCTGCGCCCGGACCGGTTCCTGCAGGAGATCCGCCAGTACGGCGTGACGGTGGTGTCGTACACCTGGGCGATGCTGCGTGAGGTCATCGACGACCCGGCGTTGTCGCTGACCGGCAGCCACCCGGTGCGGCTGTTCATCGGTTCCGGCATGCCGACCGGCCTGTGGAAGCGCGTCATCGACGTGTTCGCTCCGGCGCATGTGGTGGAGTTCTTCGCCACCACCGACGGGCAGGCGGTGCTGGCCAACGTCTCGGGCGCCAAGCTGGGCAGCAAGGGCAGGCCCTTGCCCGGCGGCGGCGACGTCGAACTGGCCGCCTACGACGCCGAGGACGACCTGATCCTCGAGGACGACCGCGGATTCGTCCGGAGGGCCGACACGAACGAGGTCGGCGTGCTGCTGGCCCACCCGCGCGGTCCGGTGGATCCGACGGCGTCGGTCAAACGCGGCGTGTTCGCCCCGGCCGACACCTGGGTGTCCACCGAATACCTGTTCCGCCGCGACGAGGACGGCGACTATTGGCTCGTCGACCACCGCGGCGCGGTGATCCACACGGCTCGCGGCACGGTCTACGCCTCACCCATCAACGACGCCGTGGGCCGGCTCGGGGCGGTCGATCTGGCGGTGACGTACGGAGTGGACGTGAATGGCCACCAGCTGGCCATCACCGCGTTGGCATTGTGTCCCGGCGGCAGCATCCCGTCGGCAGATCTGAACGAGGCCCTGGCCGATCTGCCCGTCGGCAACCCGCCCGACATCGTGCACGTTGTGCCGGAGATGAAGCTCAGCGCGTCCTACCGCCCGCTGGTCAGCTCGCTGCGGGCCGAGGGCATCCCCAAGCCGTCGCGTAACGCCTGGTATCTGGATCCCGATACGAATCGGTACAAGCGCTTGACCGTCGCGGTACGTACCGAGATCGCCGGCGCCCAACAGTGATCGTGCCTCGCGGCGCGCTCGCTGTTAGGCTCCCGCTGGCGGCAGGTTGTCGCCGGGTCGGGCTGTCCGTGCCACCGCGCTGGAGGATTGATGACATCGCAGACCGGTAAGAATCGCCTCGGCTGGCGTCGCATTGTTACGGGTGGGCTGGCCGGCAGCGCCGTGGTCGCCGGTGTCATGGCTGGTTCCGGTGCGCCGACGGCACTGGCCGACCCCGCGGACCCGACCACGCAGACCGACACCCCGCCGGTGATGACGGCCGACGAAGTGCTCGCCATTATCGACAGGGACTATGACACGGGTGCCGGCGGCGGTCAGCTCTCGACTCTGATCCATGACGTATTGAAACTTCGCGCCCTGGGCTTCAAACCCTCGAATGCGAACAAGGAAGCCATCACGAAGGCCCTGGACTACCGACCCAATCAGGCCCCGCTCATCGAGGCCTTGAAGGAAACGTTGGCATATCAGCGCAAGCTGCAGGCTCAGATGCAGAACGCAAACGCGGGCCAGCAGCCCGGGTACAACTTCGGCGTCGGCCAGCCGCCGCCGGGCATGGGCCCGACGCAGCCGCCGGGCGTACCGCCGGATCCCGGCCAGAACCCAGGCGTCTTCATCGGCGTCGGCTAGCCGCAGCCGTGCTCGACGAAAAGCTGCTGAGCATCCTCGTCTGTCCGCAAGACCGCGGGCCGCTGTTGTTGGTGGATGACGAGTTCCTCTACAACCCCCGGCTTCGCCGCGCGTATCGCATCGAGGACGGCGTTCCGGTGCTTCTCGTCGACGAAGCGGTCGAGGTGACCGACGACGCCGAACACCAGCGGATGCTTGACCGCGCCTCAGGTGAGTCCGGGTAGTTCACCGGTGAGATAGCGCTGCAGGTTCGGCGCGATGGTTTCGGCGATCTGCTCGACCGGCAGCGATTTGAATGGGTCCAATTCCAGGATGTAGCGGGCCATCACGACGCCCACCAACTGCGACGCGACGAACTGCACCCGGATTTGTCCGCTGCCGGGTGGATTGTCAACGCGGGACCCGACCTCGGCGGTGATCACTTCTTGAAGAAACGAGCGGATTAAGGTGACGTCGTTGCCGGCCAGCAGCGATCGCAGTTCTGCGATGAACCCCTTGCCCATTTCGGAGTCCCACAGCGACAACAGGATCGACGGCAGCACGTGGCCGAGCTGCTCGACTGGGACTTCCCGGAGCGGACCGATGACCGACATGGGATCGATCGGAATATGGATGGCCGCGGCGAAAAGCTGGGTCTTGGTGCCGAAGTAGTGGTGCACCAATGCGGGGTCCACCCCCGCATCCTTCGCGATGGCGCGGATCGGCGTCTTGTCAATGCCGTTGCGGGCGAACAACTCCCGCGCACTGTTGAGGATCCGCTCGCGGGTGTCGGACGTCCCGGGCGGGCGCCCTGGACGCTTGCGTTCGAGTTCCGCCGTCAACTTATGGCGTCCGTCTCCGCAGCGTCGCCGCCGCCAGACACAATGCGATTAGCGCACATCCGATCACCACGACGATGTCGCGGATCGCCGTCCCGGTCAGCTCCGGGTGCGAGCCAACCTGCTGCAAGGCTTCCAGCGCGTAGCTGGCCGGCATGACATTGCTGATCCATTCCAACCAGTTTGGCATTACCGCCCTCGGCACGATGATGCCAGCCAGCAGCAACTGCGGCGCGATCACCAGCGGCATGAACTGCACGGCCTGAAACTCGGTGCGCGCGAATGCACTACACAGCAGACCAAGCCCGACTCCGAGCACCGCGTTGACGATCGCAATGACGAACACCCAGATCGGGCTGCCTGCGGTGTCGAACCCGAGCACCCAGAACGCGGTGATGCATGTCAGGGTCGCCTGGATCGCTGCGGCGATCCCGAACGCGGTCCCGTAGGCGGCGAGCAGGTCGAGTCGCCGGAGCGGTGTGGTCAGGATGCGTTCCAGCGTCCCCGACGCCCGTTCCCGCTGCATGGTTATCGACGTGATTAGGAACATCACGAACAGCGGGAACAGGCCCAACAGGATCAGGCAGGCGTTGTTGAACCCCGACGGCACACCCGGGCGAGTCGGCACATTCTGGAACATGAAGTACATCAGCGTGATGATGAGGCTCGGCACGAGCAGCATCATCGCGATCGTGCGGTGGTCGGCGGCGAGTTGACGCAGGATTCGCGCGGTCGTGGCGGTGTAGCCTTGCAGCGTTATCCGGCTGCGGCTGCGGTGCTGCGCCGGATGATGGACAGAAACGCTTCCTCCAGTGACGTGCATCCTGTTTCCTCTCGTAGTCGGTCCGGGGTGATGTGCGCGAGCAGATGCCCGTCGCGCATCAGTAAGAGGTCACCGCAGCGGTCCGCCTCGTCCATGACGTGGCTGGACACCAGGAGTGTTATTCCGCTCTTCGCCAGCGCGTTGAACTGCTCCCAGAGGTCGGCGCGCAGGACCGGGTCCAGGCCGACGGTGGGTTCGTCTAGCACGAGCAGGTCGGGCTGACAGACCAGCGCACAGGCCAACGACGCCCGGGTACGCTGTCCGCCAGAAAGATTGCCGCACAAGGCCGTTCGATGGTCGCTCAGCC
The DNA here is from genome assembly GCA_046725575.1 of Actinomycetota bacterium. Lineage (GTDB taxonomy): Bacteria > Actinomycetota > Actinomycetes > Mycobacteriales > Mycobacteriaceae > Mycobacterium. The sequence goes on from JBKOYU010000393.1 coordinate 3,615, forward strand.
CGACCGCATCGATGGCGGCGTCGGCGGCGCGGGAATCCATGCCGTACAGCGTGGCGAAGTAGCGTACGTTGTCGACGATTCGCAGATCGTCGTAGATGGTCGGGTCCTGAGGCATGTATCCGACCCGACGGCGCAGGGCGGCGGATCCGGCGGGCTGTCCGAGCACCGTGACTGACCCGGCGGTGACGATCTGCGTGCCCACGATGGATCGCATCAAGGTGGTCTTGCCGCAGCCCGACGGGCCGAGGAGGCCGGTGATCGTGCCGCGCGCGATCTGGACCGACAGATCGTGTATCGCTGGCCGCTTGCCGCGGATCACACGGAGATGGTCGATTGCGATGACGGATTCGACGCCGTGTCGTAGCAATTCATCGCTCGATGAAGTCATCATATGATGAATAATCCTCCCCGCGTGAGGGCGTGTCAACGGCCGCGGGCAGAATTTCTCCGGTGAGTGCTGACCTGCTGGCTGTCGATCCCGTCGCCGCAGCTCAGCGGCTGTTGGGCGCGGCGCTGACCGGGCGCGGTGTGAGCGCCATGATCGTCGAGGTGGAGGCCTACGGCGGCCCGCCGGATGGGCCCTGGCCCGACGCAGCGTCGCACTCGTTTCGCGGGCTTGGGGGGCGCAACGCGGTGATGTTCGGCCCCGCTGGGCGGCTCTACACGTATCGCAGTCACGGCCTTCACGTGTGCGCGAACGTCGTGTGCGCCATGGACGGGGTGGCGGGAGCGGTGTTGTTGCGGGCGGCCGCGGTGGAGGCAGGTATCGACACCGCCCAAGCTCGTCGCGGAGACTCGACGCGTCCGGCCGCATTGGCTCGTGGACCCGGCAATCTGTGCTCGGCCCTCGGAATCACCATGGACGACAACGGAATTGACCTATTCGACGCCAAAAGTCCGATTCGGTTGACGCTCGGTGAGGAACACGTCGGTATCGACGGCCCGCGGGTCGGTGTCAGCAAGGCGGCGGACCGGCCCTGGCGGTTCTGGCTGGCCGGCCGCCCGGAGGTGTCGCTGTACCGCCGGAGTCCGCGGGCACCCGCTCCCGGCGAAAGCGATTGACCGGTCGGCTCAGTCCTTGGCCTGAGTGCCGACGTGGATGTTGTCGTAGTGCGCGTCGTGGGAGTGCCAGACGTGACCCGGCAGGTGATGACCGCGGATCTGCAACAACATCGGCATCGACGGTAAGGGAAGATCGATCCCATGGGTACGTCGATTCTCGACGAGTTGGAATGGCGTGGGCTGATTGCGCAGTCCACCGACCGGGATGCACTGGCGGCCGAGTTGGAATCCGGACCCATCACCGTCTATTCGGGCTTCGACCCGACCGCGCCGAGCCTGCACGCGGGTCATCTGGTGCCGCTGCTTGGCCTGCGTAGGTTTCAGCGAGCCGGGCACAGGCCGATCGTGCTGGCCGGTGGCGCAACAGGCATGATCGGCGACCCGCGGGACACCGGCGAACGGATCCTCAATACCGCCGACACCGTTGCGGACTGGGCCGACCGGATCCGGGGTCAACTGGAGCGGTTCGTCGATTTCGACGATTCACCGACCGGCGCGATCGTGGAGAACAACCTGTCGTGGACGGGCCAGCTGTCGACGATCGAGTTCCTACGTGACATCGGTAAGCACTTTTCGGTGAACGTGATGCTGGACCGCGACACGGTCAGGCGCCGGTTGGAGGGCGACGGCATCTCCTACACAGAGTTCAGCTACATGCTGTTGCAGGCCAACGACTACGTGGAACTACACCGGCGGCACGGATGCTCGTTGCAGATCGGCGGCTCTGATCAGTGGGGCAACATCATCGCCGGGGTCCGGCTGGTCCGCCAGACGGAAGGCGCGACCGTGCATGCGCTGACCACTCCGCTGTTGACCGATTCGGACGGCAAGAAGTTCGGTAAGTCGACGGGCGGCGGCAATCTCTGGCTCGACCCGGACATGACCAGCCCGTACGCCTGGTACCAGTACTTCATCAACACCGCGGACGCCGACGTGATCCATTACCTGCGGTGGTTCACCTTCCTGTCGCCCGACGAGCTGGCCGAACTGGAGCAGGCGACCGAGGAGCGGCCGCACGAGCGAGCGGCGCAGCGCCGGTTGGCCCGGGAGCTGACCACGCTGGTGCATGGGGAGGGGGCGACGGCTTCGGTCGAACATGCCAGCCAGGCGCTGTTCGGCAGGGGCGAGTTGTCCCGGTTGGACGAGCCGACACTGGCGGCCGCACTGCGGGAGGCGTCGGTGGCCGAGCTCAAGCCCGGCGGACCAGACACGATCACCGACCTGCTGGTGGCGAGCGGTTTGTCGGGCAGCAAGGGCGCCGCGCGGCGGACGATCGGGGAGGGCGGCGCCTACGTAAACAACGTGAGGATCGACAGCGAGGAGTGGGTGCCCCTGCCGGCGGACTTCCTGCACGGCCGCTGGTTGGTCCTGCGCCGCGGTAAGCGGAATATCGCCGGCGTCGAGCGCGTTGGATGAGTTGTCGGAGTCGACGCATGCTTGCGTGCGCACGATAGGTGTCGAGCCGAAAGACACGCCCTATCAGCCCATTTGACTCCGAGTTTCCCCTCACGTAACTTGTTGACTCGTCGCTGCGACACGGGCCCGGCCCGAAGAGCGCGGCGGCTCCCAGAGGGAAGCCCCACTTCGGTGGGTTCCTGATCGTCCGCACTACGAGTACGCGGCCTTTGCCGCGGGCTAGTCGCGCGGCCGAGCGGGTGTGTTGTTTGAGAACTCAATAGTGTGTTTGGTGGTTTTTGTTTGTTGTTGTTTTTTGCCGCATTCTGACTCCCCGTGTTGGGGTGTGGTGTTTTTTGACCAGATTTGTTTCTGGTTGCTTGGTCAGATTTTCTCTGATTTGAATTCTGCCCGGCTTTGGCTGGGGGTTTTTGTTTGGAGAGTTTGATCCTGGCTCAGGACGAACGCTGGCGGCGTGCTTAACACATGCAAGTCGAACGGAAAGCGCTCTTCGGAGTGACTCGAGTGGCGAACGGGTGAGTAACACGTGGGTGATCTGCCCTGCAC
>JBKOYU010000733.1:0-7394 GCA_046725575.1 Actinomycetota bacterium
GTCGTGCAGATTCCGGGGCTGCCGCCAATCACGGTGCCACTGCTCGGAGGGCCACCGCTGGCCGAAATGCCCCCGCCACCGCCTGCCGAACCGCCGCCACCGCCTGCCGAACCGCCGCCACCCCCACCGCCGCCGTGACAGTCATACCGGCCACCGACGTAACGGCCCGCATAGGTTTGCGAGTCAGCAGCGCCCGCTGCTGCCATGGACCCCGGTAGACGTCGAAGTGGCGCGGGGTGGGGTCACACCGTCTGCTCGCTGACCGCGCGCATACACAATTGGAACTCGAGGTGCGCCGCGGCTTTTCGGGCGGCGTTCACCGCGAGTTCGGCCGTTTCCCCCACCGCACGAACGTATGCGACACGCGAATCCGAGGACTCCAAGGGGCCGATTGTGCTGCCCGGGCGGACTAGCAGTTTGACCTCGGTGACCCCCTCGGTGCTACCGGCCTCGTCGAGGCCGCTGACATTTACGAGCACGCCGGCAACCGGAGCAGCAGCGAACCAGATGGCAGAGCAGCGAGCGGGCCGTCCCCGCTCCAAGGCGGCGCGGACCTCCGGAAGTACGTTCTCGCCCACGGTCTGTCGCACGACGCACTCGGCGAGGTCGACACCGGTGGCGTCGAAGGCCAGGGCCGGGATCTCGTCGCCGCCCATCCGTACGTGGGTTTCGATCACCCGCGGACCGGCGTCGCCCAGGACGATCTCGGTATGTGTGGCGCCGAATTCCACACCGAGGGCGTCGAGCACCCGTTCCACGTAATACTGGACCTCCTTTTGCTGCTGGAATGTGAGGTCCGCGGGGGCCACATGCCCGAGCTCGACAAAAGTCGTCGGATCGGAGAACTTGCGGGTGATCGCGACAACCTGGTGATCTCCGTTCGCGGAAAACGCCTCCACGCTGAACTGGTGGCCTTCATGGAACTGCTCGACCAGAACCCCGGCATCTGGCAGGCCTTCGAATCGGCCGCTGGCTCGCTCGAACGCCGAAGCCAGCGAGCTTTCGTCCCTGACCACCGCGACGCCTGCGCTCCCGGCGCCGGACACCGGCTTGACCACACACGGGAACCCGTGTTCACCGACGAACGCGCTCAACGCGTTCAGATCAGCCACTAGAGCGGAAGCCGTTGTGTCGACACCAGTCTCGCGAAGCTTGGCCCGCATGGCGTGCTTGTCGTGGACCAGCTCTACGGTGCGTGGCGAGTGGGTGGGAATGCCCAGCGCCTCCCCGATGACGGCGCAGCGGTCCTGGTCACGCTCACCGAAGGTGGCGATCCGGGTGAACGGATGCTGCTCGTGGGCGGCTCTGGCAAGGGCCACCCACTCCTCGTCCGGGGCGTCGTGTCGCACCGCGATGACCCGGGCGTGCTCGGTGAGCTCGCGGAGTTTGGCGACGAATTCCAGGCGGCAGATGACCGAAGTCTCGGTGCCGGGAAGCGCGCGTCGAACGCGGGACGGAAGGTCGCGGCCACTGCCGACGACGAGTACGTGCTCGGTCACGAATTCACCTCGATTGGTTGGGGGTTGGTAAGGGCAAAGCTGTCGTTGCTTCCCGCTCGGCCAGGCCTCGGCGTGCCGCCGTTCGCGACACCAGGGCGGCGGCCCCGAAGGCTGCAGCCAGCGCAGGCCAGGCGATCAGGCCGGTCGGCATCAACACAACGACGAGCAGGGTGGGGCCGACAACCTTCTGGCCGGTGACGGCCAGGCTGAAGGCGCCGAGATATCGGGCGCGGGCGGCCTCGGGTGACAATTCCGCGGACAGCTCCCAGGCCGCCACCGCGTGGAGGTTCTCGGCAACAGACAGCACCACGACGGCGGCCAGTATCGCGAAAACCGCCATCGCGGCCGACGCCGTCTGGCCCAGCGCCAAGAAGCCACAGCACACCGCCATCAAGGCGCCAGACGGCACCAGCAGCCGAGTCGCAGCGGCCGGCCCGTTAGCAAATCTGGCGACGTACACCTGCAGCAGCACGGTCAGGACGGTGTTGACCGCCATCAAGACCGGCACCCACGCCACGGGCACCGCGGTGCGCGTGGTGACCCAGATCGGCAGCAGAACAATCAGGACGGTGTCGTAGAGAGACAAGACTCCGTTGCTGACCGTGAAGACCATGAACCACCGGTCGCGAAACGGCGATCGCACCTGCGCGGCGGTGGGAGGACCGGGCGCTGCGGGCGTTGTCCGCTCCACCGCTGCGCCGCTTCTGAACAGCGCGAGCGAAACCATGGCCGCTACCACTACGAAGGACAGTCCGTTGGCTATGAAGACCAGCTTGAAGAGGGCCGGCTGGGCGGCCGCGAAGGCGCCACCGGCGAGAAGGAATCCCACGGTGAGGCCGATGTTCCGGATGGCCCGGATCGAGGCCATCGTCCGGGTGCGCTCCTGGCCTCCGATCAACGCCGTCACGACTGCCTGCTGGATCGGCGAACTCGACCGGTCGGCGGCGGTGAGGACCACGGTGAGCAGAAGAAAGCTGGAGAAGTCGTCGATGAACGCAAAGCAGCCGTAGCCCAGACCGCGCACCAGTAGTAGGGCGACGTAGAACCGACCCGTCCCAACTCGGTCGGCCAGCCGGCCCAGCGGCACCGGGGCGAGCAGGGCCAGCGCTCCGGCCACGCTGGCCGCCAAGGCGACCTGCTCCGCGGGGATGCCGATGACACCGACGAAGTACAGGGCGAACGAGGCGAAGAACATCCCGGTGCCCAGCGAGTCGATGCCGGCGCCGATCGCCAGTGTGCGGCCGGATGGATTGCGGGGCAACATGATCAGGCTCAGCCGCCGCAGAGCTCCGTTCACTTTGGCACTCTTCGGGACTCGACCGGCGCAACCGCTCGTACCAAGTCCGCTGATCGTTGCACGTGGGTGGCCGTGGCCGCCTCGGGCGCGGGGCGACGAAGGTGGTTCCAGGCGTAGCGACGAGCGGCGTTCACCAACAATTCGGCGGTGGCGGCGGGTCCGCCCTTTGCCGCCTCCGCGACCAGGGCGGCGGCGATGAGTAGCCGGCCCATGCGGTCGACGAGTACCCATCCCGCGGCGGCCACGATCGCGGGGTCGGCACCGACCCACTCGTGGCGGGTGGTGTTCAGTGTGCGCAGCGCATCGTCCACCATCTGCCACGCCGCTGACAGCCGTCCTTCTGGCGCGGCGCCGAGCAGCTCCCTGGATCGGTCGACAACGGCGTCGAAGTGCTCAGGAAGGGTGAGCAGCATGAGCGCTTCGTCGGTGTGTGCGAACCGGTCGCCGGTGTCCGGCCCGCCCGCCGCGACGGCGTCCGCCGCAAGCACGTAGGTAGTACACGGTGTGGCCGCCGGCTGAGCGGGGCCGTGCGACTGGGCCGGAAGGCCATGCCAGACCCGCGCCGCCATCAGGTCCACCGCCCGATCGGCAGCCTCCTCCCGCCGAGCCACCGCGGCCGGACTGTCGTCGTCGAACAATGCGGCGGCCCTGGCCAGCGTCGCGACGCCGGTCTCGAGGATCGCCATGCCGTCAGTGGGCGGGGCCGTGTCCGGCTCCGCGCGGCCTACATAGTCGAGCCAGTGCCGGTAACCATCGTTTCGACCCCGGACGACGTCATTGAAGGCATCGCGCAGCTGATTGGTGATCGGTCCGCAGCCAGCTGATGCCGTTGGACGGTCGTCGACCGAGGCCACCGGGACGATCTCGGCCGCGGTTCCGGTGAGGAACGCCTCGTCGGCGACGTACAGCTCGCTGCGGGTCAGGCTCTGCTCCCGGACCGTGAATCCCATGTCTCGGGCGAGGGTGATGACGGTGTCGCGCGTGAGCCCCGGCAAGATGTTGTCACTGATCGGCGGCGTGATCAGCTCGCTGTCGCGGACCGCGAAGATGTTTGCGGCTGATGCTTCGGCCACGTGTCCGGTAGGGGTGAGCATGAGGGCGTCGTCGTAGCCGGCCCGGATCGCGGCGACCTTGGCCAGCGCCGAGTTGACGTACGCTCCGGTCGCTTTGGCCGACGGGGGCACCGAGTGGATCCCGTTGCGTTGCCAGCTGCTTACGACCAGTCGACAGCCATGCTGCTCCGCCTCCTCACCGAGGTATGACCCCCAAGGCCACGCGGCGATCGCCACCCGGGCGCTGTCCAGCGCGGGCGCGACACCCATTGCGCCGTAACCGAGGTAGACGATGGGACGCAGATAGCCGGACTCCAGGCCGGTGCGGCGCATCAGTTCGAGCGAGGCCTCGGTGAGCTCGTCGACCGTGAAGCCGGGATCCATCAGGTAGACCCTGGCCGAGTCATGCAGCCGCTGCAGATGGTCGCGCAGCCGAAAGACGGCGGGACCGTCAGCCGTCGGGTAAACCCTGATGCCCTCGTAGACGCCCCACCCGTAATGCAGGCTGGGGGACAGCACGTGGACCTGTGCTTGATCCCACGGGACGAACTCCCCGTCCATCCAGATGGTGCCGGTGGGTATCAGTTTCATCGGTTTGCTCCTGAAGTCGTTGCGACTGAGGGGATTCGGGACGGGACGGGCGTGGCTGGGGCGCCCACAAGCTCCAACCGGCGCTCGATGCTCTGCGACTGGAGCGCCAGGACCTCGCGATAGGTGTCGGACTGCCCACCTTGGAACGCGAACCAGCCCCACTTGGGCCTGAGCTCGCAGCCCCGGGCGAACTTGGCTTCGTAGGTGGCGAGTCCGTAGTGGATGCGTTGTATTCCGTGCTCCACGGCCCACCGAGCCGTCTCGTGATACGCGAGCGCGAAATAGCAGCCCCGGGCATCTGGCGCAAAGCCGGCGGTCCGGGCGAAAAGGCCTTCCCGGGTCCGCAGGCCAAGGACGAACCCAGCCATCCGACCGTCTAGCTCGGCGCTCAGCACGATGCAGCTGTCGCCCAATTCCTCACGCACGGCGTCGAAGTCGCGACGAACTCGGTCGTCGCCGCCCGGCAGACCGTGCTTGGCCCGGTGGGCGACCTGCAGGGCCACCACGTCGTCGTTGATCGCGTCGGGCCCGGTACGAACCGCGGTGGAAAAGCCGGCCGCGGCATAGTCCCGCAGCTCCTTATGCAGTCGTTGGCGGCGACGTTTGCTCAGGCTGGCGACGTACCCCTGCCAGCTTGTGCCGGCAAGTTCGAGCACGCCCTCGGCGCCCAGCAGGCTGGCCGTGTATCCGGAGAAGGACGCGGACTGGTCCACGTTCGCGGCCTCCGGCTCGCCGACATACAGCAGGGCGGCGCTGCGGCAACCCAGGTCGGCGGCGGCCTGCAGAAGCAGTCCGGGAAGAGCGGCCATGACCGCGCGGCGCTGGTCGAGGGTGCGACCGAGTGTGTGCGCCACGCCGTGGTGGTTTCCGAAGGTGGCGAGCGCCAGCGACGGATACTGGTCCGCGGTGGGCAGCGTCGCCGTCAACTCGGCCCAGCGCTGCTGGTCGAACGGCTCAAGCAATTCGGGCTCCGCCAACGCGCCGGTGGTTCCGGCCAGTCTTGGCGGATCGTAGAAGAGCAGGCCGCCAGGCTTCTCAGTGAGCAACAGTGGGGCAAGGGCGACGGCCCGATCGCCTTCGCGCACTTCGAGATAACGCGTCTCGTGCAGGTCGGTCCGTTCGGTGAACCTGTACCAACGGGCGTCTTCCCAGATGATCTGCGCATCGGCGAGGCCGGGGAAGTCCTGCGCTGTCGGACGGGCGTTGGGCGGCAACAGGTTGTAGGTGTAGCGGCCGTCCGTCATGCCGCACCACCAGAGCGCTCACCGAGCTGCCAGCCGAATCCGGCGCTCACCAACGCGGCGGTCGAGTTCAGCCGTTCGCCAAGCGCGGCGCCGTCGGTGTCGGTGATCACCCAGCTGGCCAGGAAGTCCGCGGACTTGCGGCCCGCGTAGCGGGCGTCGTCCCACTCATCACCGACATGCGTGTGCAGCGTGAAATCGGTTACCCCGGACGGCTTTTCGGGGAGCCGCAGTACCCGGCCTTGCCTGGGTGGAATGCCGTAGAAGGCAGCGAGGGGGGCGGTCCGCGCCCGATCGCGCACAGCGCCAAGGTCAGTCGGCAAACCGCACTCCACCCGGGCCCATAGCTCTCGCGGGTCGATTCCCAGAACTTGACGGAGCATCTTCGGGATTGGACCGCCGCCGATGCGGGCGGCCACCTCGCAGAGCACGATCTCGCCGCTGCCGGTGACGAAGAACTCGGCGTGCACGCAGACGGTGCGTGGCGAGGGAAGCGCGTCGACGAGCCGCCAGGTTTCGTGCACCAGGCGATTGCTCAGCGGGTCCTCGGTATCCAGGGTGCGGGAGCCGAAGGGGGCGTCGGTCCAATGTTCGAGGCATCCCTGGCCGGTGTACCGGGACGCGATCGCCGCAACCGGGACCCCGTCGACTCGGAACGCGTCGACATGATGAAGAACACCCTCGACGAACTCCTCGACTTCGTACCGCTCGGTCGATACGACGCCGTCGAGGTCGGCGGCCTGCTCGGGAGTGTCGATCACATACACGCCGGTGGAACCGGAACCGCTGCGCGGCTTGACCACGACCCGCCCGGGATGGGAGGCCATGAAGTCGGTGATCTCGCCGGTGCTCGTCACCGGAGCGAAGTTCGGCACCCGAATGCCGGCGGCGCGCGCGAACACCTTCATCGGGATCTTGTCGCGGTAGACGGTCGCGGCGACCGTCTTGAGTCCGGGCAGGCCGAGTTCGCCACGGAGCATGGCGGCCCGGTCGACGTCGATTTCGGCCAGAGCCAGGATCGCCCGGGGCCGGTGCCGCCTGGCAGCCGCCATCGCGGCGTCGAGCACCGCGTCATCGTCTGTGTAGTCGGCGACGGTGACGACCTCGGCGAACCCGTCGCCGACCTCGACACCAGCCGCAGTGACCGCCACCAGTCGACCGCTCTCCTCCGAAAGCCATTGAGCGAAGGGCAAACCGGCGTTGCGGGGACTGATCAGCACGAGAATCACGACGCGACCGCCTCATCCGTGACGACTGCGGCCCTGGGACCAGAGACGCCGTGACTTCTGGCGAGTGTGGAGAGGACATCGGCCGTCCGCGCATCTAGCGGGATACCGCGCACAGATCGCTCGCGCTCGTGGGTCCGTTGTGGGTCGCCCGGAGCCAGGACCGGTTGACTGCGATGTGCGGGGGTAGCTGCGCGCACGGTGCCCAACAAATCCGCCAGGCCGGAGCTGAATTCCGCCTGCCCGGCGAAGGCGCCCGGATCCAGAGCGAGTAGAAAATGGCCGACCCCGCGTCCCTGCCCGGCCGCGCCCTCGCCAACCTGGGAAAGCTGCCAGTCCAACGGCGCCCCGGTCAGCACACTGCCGAGCAGGGTGACCGTCATGGCCAGGCCCTGTCCCTTGTATCCACCTAGCGGTGACAGCGCATATGCCTCGTCAGGTTCCGTGGTCGGCCGCCCGCTGGCATCGGTCACCCAGCCGCTCTCGAG
>JBKOYU010001059.1:0-2983 GCA_046725575.1 Actinomycetota bacterium
GGGTGGACGTGCCGAGTTCATCGCCGCCGACCTGAACGACATCAAGTCCGTGCGACGCCTAGCCGGACGCGCCGGTGACGTGGACGTGCTGATCAACAACGCGGCCGCGACGCGCGCACCTTTCGCTCCGACACTCGAGCAGAACGTCGAGTCGTTCGACACGATATTCGACGTCAACGTGCGAGGGCCGTTCTTTCTCACCGCGGCGCTGCTGCCGAAGATGATCGCCCGGGGATCGGGTGCCATCGTCAACATCTCCTCAATGGGCGCGTCGGTCGGCGTCCCCTTCGCGCCGGTCACCGCGGCCGCCAAGGCGGCACTGGAATCTTTCACCCGATCCTGGGCGGCGGCGTTCGGCGCCAACGGGATTCGCGTCAACACCGTCGCGCCCGGGCCCACCCGCACCGACGGTGCCGTCGGCACGTTCGCCGACGGGTTGGAGCAGCTGGGCTCCGCGACGCCGTTGGGCCGGACCGCGGATCCGAGGGAGATCGCCGAGGCGATCGTTTTCCTCGCGTCGCCGCAGGCGAGCTACCTCACCGGTGCGACCGTGCTGGTGGACGGCGGCTTTACCGCGATCTGACCAAACACGCGGGCAAATGAAGTAGCTCGCAGCCGTCATCGCCAACGCAATGAGCCGCGCCACAGCCACATCATCGAGCTGTTGGCCGGAGCCGCAACCACATTCAGCGCACCTCCAAAAGGACCAACGATAGGAGCGACTCGATACGTGCGCTTGGGTGACCCAGACGTCCACAAAAGTGGGAACGAGCAAATGAGGAGATACACATGGTCGGGGCAAAACCTTACGGGCAACTGCACTATCGCGAGGTCAACGGAAACCGGATGGCCTACGTCGACGAGGGCGACGGCGATGCCATCGTCTTTGCGCACGGCAACCCCACGTCGTCCTACCTGTGGCGCAACGTGATGCCACACTTAGAAGGACTGGGCCGTCTGGTCGCCGCCGACATGATCGGTATGGGCGAGTCGGACAAACTGCACCCGTCGGGTCCGGACCGCTACAACTATGCCGAACAGCGCGACTATCTGTTCGCGCTCTGGGATGCACTGGATCTCGGCGACAACGTGACACTCGTGCTGCACGACTGGGGTTCAGTACTCGGCTTCGATTGGGCCAACCAGCATCGTGACCGCATTCAGGGCATCGCGTTCATGGAAGCCAGCGTCACCCCAATTGGCTGGTCGGAGTTCCCTGCGGATCTCCGCGGCGTGTTTGAGGGCTTTCGATCCCCGAAGGGCGAGACCATGGTGCTGGAGCAGAACATCTTCATCGAACAAGTTCTGCCCGCAGGGATGGCGTGCCAGCTCAGCGACGAAGAAATGGACCACTACCGGCAGCCGTTCGTCAACCCGGGTGAGTCCCGCCGGCCGACGTTGTCCTGGCCACGCAACATCCCAATCGACGGCGAGCCCGCCGACGTCACATCGGTGGTCAACGACTACAGCAGCTGGTTGGCCGAAAGCGATGTGCCCAAACTGTTCGTTAACGCCGAACCAGGGGCCATCGTCGGGGGCCGCATCCGCGACCTTATCCGCTCTTGGCCGAACCTCACCGAGACCACCGTCAGCGGACTGCACTTCGTCCAGGAGGACAGCCCCGACGAAATCGGCACTGCCATCGCGCAATTCGTGCGCACGCTGCGCTCGCCCTAGCGGCACGTCGTCAGCGGTACCCGATGGCAGTCATGTTCTGAGGTCGGCTAGCACGGGTCGCAATCCGACGAACCTTCCAGTGGCACAGAGGAGGCACCGTTGATCGTCATCATCGCTCGATTCGAAACGAAGCCGGATTACAGCGAACGCTGGCCCGAGCTGGTCGCGCCGCTCACCGCCGCCACCCGCGCCGAGCAGGGCAACCTCTGGTTCGACTGGTCGCGCAGCCTCGATAACCCCGCCGAGTACGTTCTCGTCGAGGCGTTCCGCGACGGCGACGCAGGCGCAGCACACGTCAACAGCGATCACTTCAAGGCTGCGGTGCGCGACCTCCCGCAGGCGCTGGCGTCCACGCCGCGCATCATCAGCCAGACCATCGATGCGACTGGCTGGTCCGAGACGGCGGAGATGAAGGTCAACTAACCGGCTTCGACAAGAACTGGCCGCATTCGCAGCGGTGATCGAGCTCGTCACCTTCGATGCCGCAGCCCAGCGGCTTCAAATCACGCCATCAGCAGTCCGCCAACGCATCAAGGCTTTGCTGCCCCGTGCCGGCCCTGATCACAGATGCGGAGCCATCACGGTTGGCTGTTGGGCAGATCAGTCAAGCCGGGCCTGGGCCCGGATTCGGTTTCCTCGACGTCGAACACGCGATGGTCGTGCGCGCAGCGCAGCTCCACGTGCACCGGCTGGCCGCAGTCGCGGTGGCGGGTCACCACGGGTCCTCCCTGGGGGCCGGCTTCCCATCGGTCCCCCCAGTGCATCAATACGACCAAGGCCGCGAACAAGTCATGACCCTTCTCGGTGAGCAGGTATTGATGGCGTTCACGCTGCCCAGCTTCGCGATAAGGCTCGCGTTGCAGCACACCGTGCTCGACGAGCGTGGCGAGTCGCTCGCTGAGTAGGGTCCGCGCGCAGCCGACGTTGGCGAAGAACTGCTCGAAGCGGCGCGCGCCGTAAAACGCCTCGCGGAGCACCAGCAGCGTCCACTTCTCCCCGATCACGTCGAGGGTGCGCTTGATCGAGCAGTCCCGCACCCGCAGTTCCTCAAAGCTGGCCGGCCCGGCCTCCTCGAGATCAACAGAACTCCAGGTCATGAACCCATCATAGCAGAGTTTGACAATGCTACTCAGCCTCTTCTACCATGAGTCTTGAAACCAGATTCAGGAGGAAGGTGTCAGCGTGACTGCATCGACAAGCGATCAGGAAACGGTGCTGGTCATCGGGGCGACGGGCCGCCATGGCGGCACTGGGGCCCGGGTGGTCGAGCGGCTGCAAGCGGCGGGGCGCGTGGTGCGGGCGTTGG
>JBKOYU010001124.1:0-2917 GCA_046725575.1 Actinomycetota bacterium
CTGCCGGAGGCGGTGCTGGGCGTCATCCTCGACGAGTCCGACCTGTACGCCGACGAACAACTGGGCCGGATCGCGCGGGAGATGGGCTTCGCCGACGAGCTGTCGGCCGTGCTCGACCGCCTGGGTCGGTGAAAACCGACGAGGACCTGATCCGGGTTGCTTTGGAGGCCGCCGGCGCCGCCGGACCGCTTGACGTGCCCGTCGGCGCGGTGATCGTCGCCGCCGACGGCACCGAATTGGCGCGGGCGGCCAACAGGCGCGAGGCGCTCGGTGATCCGACCGCGCATGCCGAAATCCTGGCGATGCGGGCAGCGGCGTTGGTGTTGGGGGATGGCTGGCGGCTGGAAGGCGCCACTCTGGCGGTGACGGTTGAGCCGTGCACGATGTGCGCGGGCGCGCTGGTTATGGCTCGGGTGGCGCGGCTGGTGTTCGGCGCGTGGGAACCGAAGACGGGCGCGGTCGGCTCGCTGTGGGACGTGGTCCGCGACCGGCGGCTGACCCACCGGCCCGAAGTGCGCGGGGGAGTGCTGGCCGACGAGTGCGCGGCGCCGCTGGAGGCGTTCTTCGCTCGGCAGCGATTGGATTAGTGCCACGGGCGGCCGGTAAGCTGCCACGCGGTGGCGTGTCCGAGCGGCCTAAGGAGCACGCCTCGAAAGCGTGTGACGGGTAACCCCCGTCCGAGGGTTCAAATCCCTCCGCCACCGCCATTTTTTCGGCGCGGCGCTGAGCCGCCGCGGCTATGCGAACGGGACCCGGTAGTCGGCAGTCCACGCGCCGCCGATGCAGCTCAACGTCACGCCGTCGGGTGACAGCGCCACGCCCTTGTCCTCGCCACACAACGAGCGCAGCGTGCGGATGCCGACCAGCGGCGGCGACGCGATCCACTGCCCTTTGGCACCGCAGGCCAGCGTCGCGCCTGATGCGTCAAGGCCCAAGTTGTATCGAGTGCTCGTAACGCAGGCGTCGCCCAGGGCGGCGCCCCGCTCGACATACGGGACACACGCCACGTCGGTGCCGTCGCACGACACGGGATACGCCGACGCGCTTGTCGCCGACACCATCGGTGCCGCGATGAATCCACAACCCAACGCCACTGCAGCCATGAGCCTCATGGGGCTTAGCGTATGTTCCCCGTCGCCATTTGCCTCCACAATCGGCACAGTCGGCGCCGCAGGCGTAGGGTCTGCCACCATGAAGTCGCTCGCTGCCGCGCTGCTCATGGGGTTTTTCTCGGTCATCGTGTGGGCGCCGCCTGCCAACGCCGACGTGGTGGCCTACCTCGTCAATGTGCATGTGCGGCCGGGCTACAACTTCCCCAACGCCGAAGCCGCGATCGGCTATGGCAACAGCATCTGTGATCGGGTCGCCGCGAAGATGAGCTACGCGCAGCTGGTCGATCAGGTCAAGGCCGACTTCAACACGGCCGACTACTACCAGGGCGCCTACCTGATTAACCAGGCCGTCAACGAGCTGTGCCCCGCACAGATCTGGCAGCTGCGGCAGTCGGCGGCCGGCTACACCCTGCCGGCCTGATTAGTGGGTCCAGAAGTCCAGCCACGTCACGGCCGCGAATAGCCACAGCGTCGCCGCGTAGACCGCGACGACGACCGTCGCACCCAGCGCCGACACCCGTACCGAGGCGCCGTCGATCGGGTCCAGCCACCGGGTGAACAGCCTGGTGGCCAGCGGCATCAACACGAAGGTCAACACCGCGACGCTGACGATCTGGCTGAGCCACAGCGACAGCCACGGCTCGGCGCCCATGTCCTTCAGGACCGGGCCGAGGAACCGCGACAACGTCATCACCGTCGGATACAACACCAGCAGCACCAGCATCGCCGTCTTCCACCGCGGCGTGACCTGCGGCAGGCCGTGGTCGATGGGACGGTGATACCTACAAGTGCGGGTCCCAGTGCAGCGGGACTGGGGTCGTTGGCATAGGGACCAGCAGCAGCCAGCGAGGCCCGAACGACTACCTGTCGGCCACAGCCCGAAATCCCGTGAGCGTGATTAATCGGCTGGTCGCCATCTCACACGCGATGGCCCCGTAGTCCGGTCCCGAGGCGAACAGCAGGCAATCGCTGACACTTTCATGCGCAGCACACCGTGCGGGAGCTTTGGATCCGGGACCAGTTCCGACTGTTCGTGACTGGGAGAGCTGGCGGCAGCCACCCGTCCACAGTCTGCGTGTGCAGGCGGTGCGCACGGTCGAGAACGTTGGCGTCTAGGCGCCGGGAGAGTTCCTTGATCGTGTCGGCGAGGTTCACCTGCTCTAACACTGTCCAGATTTCGGCATCGGTGGCTGTTGGACGCCCCATCATGACGTTGTCGCGCAGCGAGCCGTGAAGTACCGGATTGTCTTGTTCGACAAGGGCGATGCGGCCACGGACCTCGGCGAGGGTTTGATCGTGATACGGCCTGCCGTCGATCAACAGCGTGCCGGTGGTGGGTTCGTAGAAGCGGCACAGCCGCCATCCCCGAAACCCTATGGATCTGCGACGGCTTCGTGTGCCTCGTCGGGCTTTTGTGCATGCGTCGCACAGAAGGGGGCATGCCATGAGGCTGCGCGCAGGTGTGACATCTCAAGGACACCGTCGGGAAATTAACGGCTCACAACCACAGCGAGTTGCATTAGATGCAAATACCTGTGCTCCTTGATAATTGTTGTCCTTTCTCAACGCAACTTCGCTTTTCTCATTCTTTCTGCGCCGGCCGATCATTTTCCCCCTGAATCTGCCGCCAAAGCGGTCATCTTGTCGCCGCGCCGAGACTTGCCCACAATGAGTCGTCCCCAGTGCGTCGGACGGTGCCGCCTATCGAAACTCCAGTTGCCACCGTAGCCGCACGGCTCCGCCGCGTGGGTTCCCACCGGGCCCGATACGTCACTGTGACGCTATTTGTGGCGCAACCTTCCTGT
>JBKOYU010001081.1:0-2671 GCA_046725575.1 Actinomycetota bacterium
TTGGTCGATGTCGCTCAACTGGTGTCCTCGACCACATATCGCGTTTGATGTGATACCGACCACCATAGATGTGATCACAGATTACAGTCAAGATGAGATTTGTGATCTTTTTGTTTCGGGGAGGTTGGCGTTGCGTGTCAACGCCGAGCGGGACGCCAAGCTGGGCGTTCGCCACGGTCACCTAGCGGCAGGGTCCTGATCGAAACGTGAAGCGAACGAGGCGGTGGCAGCTGCACCCAAGGCCATCGGATTACCGCCAGCGGACTGGCCGAACGAGCCGACGCCGCCTGCACGGAAAACTGCGGGATCTGTTGCCCACGACGCCCGACCCCAGTGACCATCGGATCCTTGGGCAGCGGCCGGCACTGCACCCGGCCACCGACCTCACCGCACGAGAGAGGCGAGATTCCCCTACGCCTTCGGGGCTTCCGCCTGTGCGGCCAGGCGCTCCCTGATGCGATCAGTCGCGTTAACGAGAGAAGCGTCGTTCACTGCCGCCGCCGCGGCGGCGTCGTTCCTGCGCGCGGCGGAGACGAGATCGAGCTGGTACTTCCACAGCGGTTCGTCCTCGCCCGCTTCGATGCTGCCCTGAGCTCCCACGATCTTGTAGGCGCGGCAGCGGTTCCACAGCGTCCGAATCAGTTCCATCAGTACTGGATTGCCCGAGGCTTTGTACAAGATGGTCAGCAGGGCTTCGTCATGATCGAGGCAGGCGACGACACGTCCCTCCGTGATGGCGGCGCGCATCGCGTCATATTCGGCCTGCATCTTGTCGCAGTCCTGTCGGCTGATGCGTTCGGCACCGCTGCGCGCCGCCTCCACTTCGAGCAACCGACGTACGTCGTAGACGTGCACCAACTCTTCGAGCGTCAGACCCTTGACGACGGCACCCTTGTGCGGTGAGCGCTCGGCCAATCCAGCCTCTTCGAGGCGACGGATCGCTTCACGAACCGGTAGGACGCTGGTTCCGACTTGTGCGGCGAGATCCCGCACTTTCAGGCGGGAACCGGCTGGTAGATCACCGCTCATGATCGCTTCGTGGATCATCGCGTAGACCTCGTCGGTCAGTAGTGTCGGCTCAGCACGGCGAGAGATGACCACAGATCACATTTTACGTGGCACAACCCGCGGTTCCGGGTTTCCGCGCACGTCGACGCGTGGGTTCGGTGTGAGCCAACCAACACTCGAGGCTTGTGTGATCTGTAATCACATCCTAGACTGAGCTTCATATAACGCCGTGAAAGCGCGCCGTCCGAGGACCAGCCCGAAGCGCTCGCGACGAAGTACACAAACAGGTGTCCGTTGCACCAAGGCGCGAAACAGCAAACCCATCAACGTCATTGAGCCACCAGAGGAGGACCGCCCGATGAAGGACGTCGTGATCGTCGGAGGCGGTATCGCCGGTTTAGCGGCTGGGTGGCGGCTTCGCCACTGGGACACCGTGCTCCTCGAATCGGAGACACGAGTGGGCGGACGTGTGCGTTCTGAACGCCGTGGACCGTACTTCATGAACTGGGGCGGCCATGTCTATGCCGGTGGCAACTCGTCGACAGCGTGGCTGCTCAACGACACCGGCGTCGATTCGGTCGCGGTTCCCGGCTCGCTGTCGGGTCTGGCCATGAACGGCAGATTGCTGCTTAAGGGCAGAATCGAAAGCTATCCCTTCCGTATCCCGATGTCTTGGTCGTCTCGCATGGAAATCCTGAAGACCGGCGCCAAGGTGTCCCTGGCGGTCGCCCGATACGCCAAGATCGTCGGACTTCGCCCCGGCGAGGACGAGTCCTCCCGCCAGCAGCGGGTCTACAACTTCATGAACGACCGGTCCTTCGCCGACTACATCGGAGATCTTCCCGAGGATGTGGCGGCTCTGTTCAAACCAACCGTGACGCGTTCGTCTGCCGATCTCGACGAGATCTCTGCCGGGGCCGGCGTCGGCTATTTCAGCCTCGTGTGGAATATCGGGGCAGGTCTGAGCCAGAGCATCGTCGGCGGACCATCCACCCTGACCGAAAGCATCGCAGCTGCCTTAGCCGGCGGCGTGCAACTGAATTCAACGGTGGACGAGATCGTGCACAAGAAGAATTCGGTCGTGGTTCGGTATCGCCAGGACGGATCAGAGAAGGAGATCGAAGCACGCTGCGCCGTGCTCGCCACGCCTGCGACGGTGAGCCACCGGGTCGCCGTTGACCTCGATCACGATGTGCGGGACGCGCTGTCCAAGATCGTCTACGGCCCGTACGTCGCCGCCGCGTTCCTGACGAACGAAACCGAGCGCCAGGTGTGGGATGACGCCTACGCGATCGCCACCCCCAAGCGGTCATTCAACGTAATGCTGAACATGTCGAACATCGTCCGCGGCTATGAGCGGGAGCGGCAGCCCGGTAGCAGCATCATGACCTTCTCCCCCGCGAGCCTGGCGCGCAAGCTGCTCGAGCTCGATGATGATCAGATCCGCGACACGTATCTCCGCGACCTCGACCAAATCCTGCCGCACTTCTCGGAGAAGGTCGTGGAGGCGCAGGTCCAACGCTGGCCCACAGGGGCGCCGTACTGCTTCCCGGGCCGCGGCAAGCTGCAGCCCACACTGACTCGCCGCGGCGGTCGCGTTTTCCTCGCCGGCGACTACCTCGGCACCTTGTACACCGAGACCGCGATCGGGACGGGACTGACT
>JBKOYU010000475.1:0-3859 GCA_046725575.1 Actinomycetota bacterium
GGGTCACCCGGCGTCTTGCACAGCGCACCGATCTCCAGGAAGCTGCCCGGGTCGACCAGCGCATTGATGCGTGCGCGGGCGCTGGGGATGCCCTTTTTCTCCCGCTTGGCGATGGCCTTCTCACCGCCGGGTTCCTTCGCCAGCTCGAGCTTCTCGCGGAGTTCGGCCAGCTTCTCGGCGGTGGTGGTGGGAGTCGGTTCTACGGTCACTTCGCCTGCTTCTCCTCGGCCTCTATCCGGTTGATCGCCTCGCTCATATGCGCGCCGACCTTCGCAATGTACGGCTCGTCGATCGCCTGGATGTGCTCGCCCCCGATCGGCACGACCTCCAGCTCGGAGACGAACTCGCCCCAGCCGCCGTCGGGTTTGCGAGTGGCGTAGCGCGGTTCGAAGAAGATCGCATCGTCGTGGTAGCGGTCGGCCATGTAGAGCGTGACGTGTCCGTCGTACGGCTCGATCTTCGCGGTGTCGATCACCCGGTTGTCCAGGTAGGACGTCCGCTGGTGCTCGATGATCCCGCCGGGGATCTGCACGCCGCTCTGGCTGACCGCGTCCAGTACGAACTGCACCTGACCCTCGTCGTCGAGCTCCTCGAGCTGCTCGTACGGGATCGGCGGGACCTCGACGTTGAACGTCCGCTCCGCGAAGCGGGCGTAGCGGTCCCAACGGGCGCGCGTTTCCTCCTTGGTCTGCGGGACCTCCTCGCCGGCGCGCACCGCGTCGATCAGGCCGACGAACCGGACGTCGGCGCCCGCGCGCTTGAGCCCGATCGCGCAGGCGTAGGCCAGTACTCCACCCAGCGACCATCCGGCCAGGATGAACGGACCGTTGCCCTGCATCTCCAGCAGCTTCGGCACGTACTCGGCCGCGCGCTCCTCGACGGAGCCCTCGACCCGCTCGATGCCGTACATCGGGGTGTCCGATGGCAGCCGCTTCAGCAGCGGTTCGTAGACCACGGTCGAGCCGCCCGCGGGGTGGAACACGAACACCGGGGTCCTGTCGGAGCCTTCTTTCGGTGCACGCAGTGTGCGGACGAATCCGTCTAGCTCACCGGCTTCGAGGTGCTCGCGCACGATGCTCGCCAGCGCCTCGATGGTCGGCGAGTTCTTCACGTCCTCGGCGGTGATCGTGCCCTCGACCCGTTCCGAAAGCCGTTGCGCCATCTTCTCGGCCGTCTCGTCGTCGAGTGCGGGCAGCGGGTTGAAGATGCCGCCCGGCGACTTGCCGGTGACGATGGCCCATGTCGCAAACGTGACGCGCTCGGCGGCTTCACGCGGCGGCACATCGGCGCCCAGCGCCTCGGTCACCGCCTCCTGCGTCAGCACTCCCCTGCGCTCCGCGCGTGGGCCCAGGGCGGCCAGCGAGGCAGCCGACGGCTGGTCGGGGCCGGCCGGGTTGGTGGGCGGCGGCGGAGCGGCACCGGCCGCGACATCGGACGGAGGCATGCTCGGTCCGCTCGGGTTCGTCGGTGGCGGTGGAATGTCCGAAACCGGCGCTGGCGCAGCCGCTTCCGGCTCGGTGGTGACCGTCGGTGCGGTGCCCGCCATCATCGCGGCCTGCTCCGCGGCGATCTCCTCGGGCGTCAGCGTCTTTTGGTGTTCGTGCAGCTGCTCGACCTCGTCGCGGTGCTCGATCGCGTATTCGATCAGCTTCTCGACGGCGTACAGGTTCGCGTCACGCACCGCGGTCAGCTGGATCGGCGGAAGGTCGAAGTCGTACTCGACGCGGTTCTTGATTCGCACCGCCATCAGCGAATCGAGGCCGAGCTCGATCAGCGGCACCTCCCACGGCAGGTCCTCGGGCTCGTAGCCCATCGCGCCGCCGACGATCGTGGCTAGCCGGTCGTGCACCGTCTCACCGCTACCCGGTGACCACTTGGCAAATCCTGCGCCGAGATTCGCGCCCTGAGTCAGGTTGTCCTGCAGGATCTCTGCGCTCTCTTCTTCTTCGACGACGGGCGTCGCCGAAACCTGCTCGGCGACAACAGCTCCGGTCACCACCGCGGTCGGCAGTGCGGTGGCCTGACCCGCCCGGGCGACGACCGCGTCGTACACCAACGTGAACGACTCGTCGACGCGCGCGTGCACCTGTACGGTCGCGCCGCCGGGGTGACGGGTCAGCGTCGTCACCAGCCGCGCCCCCTCGCCGGGCACCGCACGCTGCTCGAACGCCGTCAGCTTCACGTCCGGAAGCACCTGCGCCGCAGCGGCTTTCACCAGCGCGCCGAGATCCGCCTCGCCCTTCGGAGCGTACTCCCACACGTGGCGGCCATCAGGTGTGGCGACGTGGTTGCCCGGCATCATCACCGAGCTGTCACCGGTGAACTTCGCGTCCAGCCAATGCGGCTTGCGGTGGAACCGGGTCGGCGGGATGTTCGCGTAGTCCAACGCGCCCGCCAGCCCGCGAGATCGTCGCGGGAACAATGTGCGGAAGTCCAAGTCGTGACCGTACACGAACAGCTGCGCCATGGTCGACGTCATCGAGTCGACCTCGTCCTGCTTGCGCGCCAGCGTCGCGATCAGCTGGGCGTCGTGCAGCCCGGCCGCGGCGGTCGTCAGGCCGACCTGCATCAGCGCCACCGGATTCGGTGCCAGCTCAAGGAAAGTGGTGTGCCCGTTGTCGACGGCGTTGCGGATGCCCTGGGTGAAGTGGACGCTGTGGCGCAGCCCCTTCTTCCAGTATTCCACGTCGTGGATCGGCTCGCCGCCGGGCCGGATGTAGCGGCCCTCGTGCACCGTCGAGAAGTAGCCCGTTTTGAGCGGGTGGGGTTCGATGCCCTGCAGTTCGGCCGCCAGCTCACCGAGCAGCGGGTCCATCTGCGAGGTGTGGCTGGCGCCCTTGGTCTGGAACTTGCGGGCGAACTTCCCCTCCGACTCCGCACGCGCGATGATCGCGTCGACCTGCTCCGGTGGGCCGCCGATGACCGTCTGGGTCGGCGCGGCGTACACGCACACCTCGAGGTCCTTGAAGTCCGAGAACACCGTCTCGATCTCGTCGGCGGAGTACTCGACCAGCGCCATCAGCCGGATGTACTCGCCGAACAGCATGGCCTCGCCCTCGCCCATCAAGTGGGCCCGCGAGCAGATCGTGCGGGTGGCGTCGGCCAGCGACAGGCCGCCGGCGAAATACGCCGCAGCCGCCTCGCCCAGCGACTGACCCACCACCGCAGCGGGTTTCGCGCCATGCGCCTTGAGCAACTCACCGAGCGCGATCTGGATCGCGAAGATGACCGTCTGCGTCGTCTCGATGCCGTAGTCCTGCGAGTCGTCGAGGATGAGCTCGACGACCGAGTAGCCGAGCTCGTCCTGGACCAGCGAGTCGACCTTGTTGATCCACTCGGCGAACGTCTCGTTGCGCAGATACAGGCTCTTGGCCATCTTGCGGTGCTGCGCGCCGAACCCGGCCAGCACCCACACCGGTCCGTTGGTGACCGGCCCGTCGGCGGTGAACACGTTCGGGTTCTGCTTGCCCTCGGCGACCGCCCTTAGGCCCTTGATGGCCTCGTCGTGGTCGTGGGCGAGCACCACCGCGCGGGAGCGGCCATGGTTGCGCCGCGACAGGGAACGCCCGATCGACTCCAGCGACGACGCCCGGCCTTCCGGGCTGTCGATCCAGTCCGCCAGCTCCGCGGCGGTGGCCTTCTTGCGTGAGGTCAGGAACCCTG
This sequence comes from Actinomycetota bacterium, assembly GCA_046725575.1. GTDB lineage: Bacteria > Actinomycetota > Actinomycetes > Mycobacteriales > Mycobacteriaceae > Mycobacterium. The sequence continues at coordinate 3,664 of JBKOYU010000475.1, forward strand.
AAACAGCAAGCGGCACGACAGGAGTCGGCTGTTCTGAGGATTCGAGCTCTTCGCGCGCGACCTCGAGCAGCCGCTTGGCCTCGTCGGTCAGGCCCGGCAATTCGGGCTCGTCATCGGCGACCGCGACGTGGCCCGGTTCGGCTTCGTCCTCATCGTCGTCGTGGATGAACTCGCCGTACTCGTCCATCCGGACGCC
>JBKOYU010000363.1:0-1554 GCA_046725575.1 Actinomycetota bacterium
GTACTAGCCAATCAATGGGCCGCAATCAGGGCGCCCGAAACGAGGCCAAGATGAGCAAGGCTCACGACAAACAACGAATCACCTTTCGCGAGCAGATAGTGGGACAGCCTTGACGCACATCACCGAACCACGTGTTGTCGGGAACCATGCCGCGATGGGCGGGTCGACCCTGGCGGTCCCTTACACCCCATTGACAGTCAAGGACATACTCCGGTCGGGTGTGCGCCGGACGGCTCAGCGGAAGGAAATGGCTGCGGCCCAGTCGACATGGGATTCCGAAGGCGGCGCACAGCGGAGGACGTGAATCGTTGCCTCGGCCTAGCTATTGCGACTGCTCGGTCCCCTCGGTGCGGACAAGGTGCGGGTAGGCATCGTCGCGGTGCTGAAACGACAGGATGCTGGGATTGAGAACGACACCGTCGCGGATCTCGATGGCCCGGGCGATCGTCGGGGTCGAGTTCCACATCGCCGGACCGGCAAGAACCGTTTCGATGTGCGGCAACAACGCCTCGCTGATCTCCCAGGTTGCCGAGTTCCACAGGTAGGACGGGCTGTGGTCCACCGCGTAGTAGTGCACGCCGTTCGCTACCTCGATGACCGGCTGGGTGAACGAGGTCGGGTGCGCCCAGCTGAAGCCCATGCCCTCGTCGCAGGACACGTCGACGATGAGGCTCCCCGCAGTGAAGGCGGCCAAGTCATTCTCGGTCACGAAGATCAGGGGCGCGGCGGGGTCCTGCAGTACGCAGTTGACGACGATGTCGTTGTCGGCGAGAAAGCGGGCCACCGGCATCACACCGTCGTCCGGCGTATCCGCCCAAGTCCGGTCAGGCGATTCCTCGTCCTGCCCCATCTGCACAATCTGCGTGGAGTGAATCGGCGAACCGACAGCGGCCACCTCGCGATTGGTCAGCACGCGCACATCGTCAACGCCGTGGGCGTTCAACGCGGTGACCGCGCCGCGGGCGGTGGCCCCGAATCCGATGACCGCAGCGCACAGACGCCGACCGTAGCTGCCGGTGATGCCGGCCAGTTGCATGGCGTGCAGGACGGAGCAGTACCCGGCGAGCTCGTTGTTCTTGTGAAAGACGTGCAGCCCGAATCCGCCGTCGGCCTGCCAGTGGTTCATCGCCTCGAAGGCGATCAACGTCAGCCGCCGATCGATGGCGACCTGAGTCAGCGCGGCGTCCTGCACGCAGTGCGGCCAACCCCAGACGACCTGTCCCACATTGAGTTCCGATAGATCCTCGGCCTGGACCTTGGGCGACAGAATGACGTCGCATTCGGCGATGAGCTGTTCCCGAGAACCGATGCCACCGACGAGTCCGGCCAACACGTCATCCGTGGCCCCGAACTCCGCGCCGTAACCGCGCTCGAGAAAGATCCGATGCCGGACCCGACGATCGATCCTGCTGAAATGCGCCGGGTGAATCGGCAACCTGCGCTCGTTCGGCTTGCGCGAGCGCGCCAGAACCCCTAGCGAAAGCTGTTGTTCCTCAGCGCTTCTTGTCATGAAGCAATGCTTCGGTGGACGAGACCTTGGCCGCTTGCTTGGCG
>JBKOYU010000236.1:0-2962 GCA_046725575.1 Actinomycetota bacterium
GAGTGCGCGGTGGTTGCCTACCCCGACGAGGATCGCGGCTCGATCGTGAAGGCGTACATCGTGTTGGCTCCCGGCGTCGTCGCCGATGACCATGAGGTCCGCGCCCTGCAGAACTTCGTCAAGGGTGTGATCGCACCGTACAAGTATCCGCGGGCGATCGAATTCATCGACGAGCTGCCGAAAACGCCGACCGGCAAGGTCAGCCGCAAGGCTCTCAAGGACCTCGCCGCCCGGCGGCTCGCCCGGTGTCGTTAAGCGGCTCGCCCCAGGCTCGAAAAGCGCGCTGTCGGCCCCGGGATCCGACCCAGAGCGCACCGGGACCGAGCGGTGGAGATCGACGGACCTAATGCCGCCCGAATGACCTTCCGCCTGTTGGCGGAATACCAGCACGGCCCGATAAGGCCCCGACCTCGGCAGCCGGCCCGCCGCCGCCGCTCGGCGTATCGGCTACCGCGTCATCTGACCGAGGGCGAGCGGAGCCCCGGCCAATTTCGCATTCCTCCAAGAGACCCATACACATCCCCAGAAAGGGATGACCATCAGCATTGAGTGGGACTTGACGCCGGACTCTGATTGGCGCACCTCGGCTTCGCAGGAGATGCGCCAGCAGTCTCCGAGTTCCTCTACCCTCAGGTCGCTCACGCGCAGCCGAGCCGTGCCGTGGACCTCCAGCACGCCGGAGAGACGGTAACCATCGCCGGTCTTGTCGATGTCGTTCGCGCGCAAGCGGATTCGGGGATACCGATCGGCGTCGAGCGACTTCAACGCATTCGACCGCGCCAACGCCTTCTCCGGCAGTGCACCGTTGACGGACGCGCGGAACAACACTGGTATCTGGCACTGGCGGATGGCTGAGCCAGGACACGGAGTCGCTTGTCGACAAACGCGATGTACGACCACTTGGAACTCTGAAATCCGACTTGCGCGCTGTCACGATGCAGTTTGCTCCGCAGTGGCGAGGCGCCGGATGACTAGAGGTCGGAGCTCTCACGCCAAAGGTCGATGCCGGAATCGGCTGCGTAGCGATCGATTTCGCTCAATTCCTCTGGCGTGAAGTCAAGGTTGTCGAGGGCGCCCAGGTTCTCTTCTAACTGTGCGACACTGGAGGCGCCCACCAGAGCAGAAGCGACAGTCGGGTCACGCAGAACCCACGCGAGCGCCAGCTGCGCCAGCGACTGGCCCCGTCGCTCGGCGATCGTGGCAAGTCCCTGCAACCGCTCGTGCACCGTCTCTGTCACCAGCGCATCGTCGAAGGTTGGGCGCTGGGTGGCGCGGGCCACCTCGTCGGCCGGCGTGTCCAGGTAGCGGTTGGTGAGCAGGCCCTGGGCCAGGGCGGTGAACGCGATCGCGCCCATGCCCGCTTCATTGAGCGCGGCAATCAGATCGCCCTCGATCCAGCGGTTCAACATCGAATACGACGGCTGGTGGATGACCAGCGGCGTGCCGAGCCGCTTCGCGATCGCCGCCGCCTCAGCCGTGTGCGCGGCCGAGTAGGAGGAGATCCCGACGTATCGTGATTTTCCCTCTCGGACCGCGGTGTCGAGCGCGCCGATCGTTTCCTCGATCGGCGTGTTCGGGTCGAAGCGGTGCGAGTAGAAGATGTCGACATAGTCCAGCCCCAGCCGGTCCAGCGACTCGTCAAGGCTTGAAAGCGAATAGGTGCGGCCGCCGAGCTGGCCGTAAGGGCCGGGCCACATGTCCCAGCCCGCCTTGGTCGAGATGATGAGTTCGTTGCGGTAGGGCTTGAAGTCTCGTCGCAGCATCCGGCCGAAGTTCTCCTCGGCGGAACCATAGGGCGGACCGTAGTTGTTCGCTAGGTCAAAATGAGTGATGCCACGGTCGAAGGCGTAGCGCAGCACCTCGCGCTGAATGTCGAAAGGCCGGTTGTCTCCGAAGTTGTACCAGAGGCCCAGTGAGATCGCGGGCAGCAGCAGTCCGGAGTCTCCGACGCGCCGATATGGCATCGCGTCGTAGCGGGTGCGTGCGGGGGTCCAGGGGTCGTGTGTGAACGGAACGCCGGTGATGACGAGATCCTCGTTCATGTTCTTGATCGTAGGTGGTCGCGCGGATGGTGAGGCGACTAGTGGAATTGCTGTTCGTTAGGCCGGCCCAGATGCGAGCGGGTGATGCAACTGGACGGCCTTCCTTCGGCGGCTCTGGCGCGCACTGAGCTCATCCGCGCGGTTACCCGCCACGGGCTCGAGCGCCATTTACCGGGTGGCGGCAGAGCAAGCCGACGAATTATGTTGGCGCACGCAATGCTTCGAACTGTCACAGTGACGCAAGACCCGGCGTGGGCGTGGCGTGGTTGAGCATAAATAAATGCGGTACGCGAATTAAGCTGTGTTGCAATGTGTTTAGAGACAGCTGAGGAATGTTGCAGATCAGCTCGCTCGCGACGGTCGGTGGCTCTGCTTTCGAGAGAACCAGCGCGGTGCGACGGGACCAGGCCGTTACCTATCGGAGCATTCCGATAGCGGCACTCAACATGCAGCCATCGGATCCATCTACCCAGACATCCTCACCCCGTGGGCGACTACGAAATAGCGGGACGTATCCAAGGGGCGAAACTGTCGTCACTCTAACGAAAGTAACCCGGCTACCCGATGGGGCTCTGGGATCTAGGAGGTCGAATCGCGTTTCTCTGCAGCCATTTCCACGTCAGGCTCGATCGCGCCGCAATAATGACGAACGGATCGCCAGCTCAGCCCTCCTGGTAGCTCCACGCACGTAGTTGGTCTGCAATCTTGTCGAGATCGGCTCCCAGCCGGTGGCGACCCGTATCACGAATCGAAGCGTTCGTCCTCCGATGCCCGTTCCCGGAGTGGTTCACCCATTTCCTGAATGACCGCCAGACCCGCAAACGCTCAGCGCACACCATGGCCCTCGAGCATCTAAGCCGAGCCCCACTTGAGACCGGCGGGAGGTATCGCTTTAATACGTCACACTGACGGATTAGGCT
>JBKOYU010000697.1:0-3364 GCA_046725575.1 Actinomycetota bacterium
GCCGCCGCCGAGCGCGTAGCCGGCGACCGCGGCGATGGTCGGGGTGCGGGTGGCGGCGAACTTGGACCACTGGGCGAAGAAGTCGGCGGTGAACACGTCGGCGAATGACAGTTCGGCCATCTCCTTGATGTCGGCACCCGCCGCGAAGGCCTTCTCGTTGCCGGTGATGACGATCGCGCCGATGCCTGGGTCGCTGTCGAATTCCGCTGCGGCCGTGGTGACTTCGTTCATCACCTGGCTGTTGAGGGCGTTGAGCGCCTTCGGCCGGTTCAACGTGATGGTGCCGACCCGATCGTCGCGGGTGACGAGGATCGTCTGGTAATCGGTCATGAGAACTCCAATTCACGGTCGCCCGGCGCGAAGTAGGCCTCGACGTCGGCGGTGGTGACGGCCGCCAGCGACGCGGGCGACCATTTCGGGTTGCGGTCTTTGTCGATGACTTGGGCGCGGATGCCCTCCACTAGATCATGCGAGCGCAGCGCACCGACAGAGGTCCGATACTCCTGGCGCAGCACATCTTCCAGCGTGTCGAGCTTGGCGGCGCTGCGGATGGCCTCCAGCGCCACGGACACCGAAGTGGGGGAGCGGGTAGCGATCAGGTTGGCGGCGTCGTTGGCGGGTCCCGCGTCGTGGCCGCGCAGTGCCCCGACGATGTCCTCCACGGTATCGCCGGCGTAACAGTAGTCGATCCAGTTCCGTTGTGCCAGTAGCCGACTCGGGGGAAGCTCCGTCGCGTGTGCCTTCAGTGCGGCGTCGATCCCGTCGGCGACGATCGCGTCCTTGAATGCATGCAGTTTGTCGTGGGGCACGAAGTGGTCGGCGAAGCCGAGCGTGATCGCATCGGCGCCGTCGAACTGCGCACCCGTCAGCGCGGCGTGATGGCCGAGCAGGCCGGGCGCGCGCGACAGAATGAAGGTGCCGCCGACGTCGGGGATGAAGCCGATCCCCACTTCGGGCATCGCCATCTTGGTGGTGTCGGTGACGACGCGGACGGTGCCGTGGGCGCTGACGCCGACGCCGCCGCCCATCACGATGCCGTCCATCAGCGCGACGTAGGGCTTGGGGAAGCGACCGATCTGCGCGTCGAGCAGATACTCGTCGTACCAGAACTGGCGCGCCTCGGAGCCGTCCGCCTGCGCACTGTGATAGATCACCACGATGTCGCCGCCGGCGCAGAGCCCGCGCTCACCGGCGCCGGACACCAGGACCGCGCGGACCCCGTCGTCGTGCTCCCAGTCGGTGAGCACCGATGACATCGTGATCACCATCGGATGGGTCAGCGAATTGATCGCCTTCGGGCGGTTGAGCGTGATCAGGCCGACGCCGTTCTCGACAGTTACTAGGACATCCTCGTTTTCCACCACGCTTATGCAATCTAGATCGTCGCCCGGAGAAGGGCAGCGCCGGGTAGGGTTTCCTGCGAACTAGCTGGGAGGGCTCTTCGGGAACCGATACCAGGTGGTCGATCGTTGAGAGTGTGTTCGCCAACTTGTCGAACCACACATATGAGAGGAACCGACGGTGCGGGAAACTAGCAACCCGGTATTTCGATCCCTGCCTAAGACGCAGGGCGGATACGCGCAATTCGGCACCGGAGCCACCGGCTACGGTGCGCAGGCGGTAGACGCCAGCCCCTATGTGACGCAGTATCCCGAGCAGCGGCAGGTCGGCGTTTCACGACCGCTGACCATCGACGACGTCGTCACCAAGACTGGCATCACGCTCGCCGTGCTGACGGCCGTCTCGGTCGTGTCGTACTTCATGGTGGCGCAGAACGTCGCGCTGGCCGGACCGTTGGCCCTGGTCGGCATGTTCGGCGGCCTTGGGGTGCTGCTATTTGCGATCTTCACCCGCCGGCAGGACAAACCTGCGCTGGTGCTGACCTACGCCGCGCTCGAGGGTCTGGTGCTCGGCTCGATCTCGTTCCTCGTCGCTAACTTCGCGGTACAGGGCATCAGCGCCGGTGCGCTGATCAGCCAGGCGGTCGTGGGCACGTTCGGTGTGTTCTTCGGCATGCTCGTCGTGTACAAGACCGGTGCCATCCGGGTGACGCCGAAGTTCACCCGTTGGATGGTTGGCGCGCTGTTCGGCGCGGTCGCCCTGATGCTCGTCAACCTGGTGGTCGGGCTGTTCACTCACAGCGCCGGGCCGCTGCGTGACGGTGGTCCGCTGGCGATTCTGTTCTCGCTTGTGATGATCGGCATCGCGGCGTTCAGCTTCCTGGTCGACTTCGACCAGGCCGACCAGGCGATCCGCGCCGGCGCGCCGGAGAAGGCCGCATGGGGCATCGCGCTCGGCCTCACCGTCACGCTGATCTGGCTGTACCTCGAGATCCTGCGGCTGCTCAGTTACTTCAACAGCGACTAGCAGCCATCGCGTGAGAAAGGGCGTCCACGAATGTGGGCGCCCTTTCTCGTTCGCGCCGACTCTGTGCCACAGGGCGTGGGTTATCCACAGTTTCGCGCCGTGCACGCAGAATGAACGGCCCGCGTCGGCGCGGGGTGGCAGCCTGCCGCAATGGGGGAGGGGCAGCAGCCGTTCATTGGCAGCGAGGCTTTGGCGTCAGGATCGCTCAATCGATACGAGTTGCGCCGGTACTACCGGGCGATCATGCCGAATGTCTATCTCGATAGGCGAGTAGAGCCATCATTTCGGCAGCGCACACTCGCGGCGTATCTGTGGTCGCGGCGAGAAGCAGTCATATCGGGACTCGCCGCGTCGGCGATACACGGTGCGAAATGGATCGACGACGACTCGCCTGTCGAGTTGATCTGGGACAATGCGCGCTCTCCCAATGGCGTGCTGACGCGTGATCAGCTCTTGCTTGAGAATGAGATTCAACGACTCGACGGCCTAAACGTGACTACGCCCGAGCGCACTGCGTTCGACTTCGGCAGGAGAGGTCGTCTCGACGCCGCCGTCGCGCGGCTTGACGCTCTTGCCGCAGCTACGGGGTTCAAGGTGCCCGACGTCGCCGACCTGGCCCGCGACCATCGTCGTGCCCGCGGCTTGCGCCAACTGGAGGAGGCGCTAGACCTCATGGACGCAGGCGCACAGTCGCCAAAGGAAACGTGGTTGCGGCTCTTGATAATTCGCGCCGGCTTCCCGCGACCGCGGACTCAGATACCGGTGCTAAGCCCGGATGGCCGTCGCTGGTATTACCTCGATATGGGTTGGGAGGACATCAAGCTGGCCGCCGAATACGAAGGCGACCATCATCGTTCCAATCCAGCCGTATTCGCCTATGACATCAAGCGAGCCGAAGACCTCGGTGAGCTCGGCTGGGTGAATATTCGTGTGGCGGCCCGTCACGATCCCGTCGACGTCATCCGTCGGCTGCGACGCGCATCGGACGCGCGGATAC
>JBKOYU010000637.1:0-2148 GCA_046725575.1 Actinomycetota bacterium
ACTCTACTCCATACACTGATATACCAGTATTCAATCAACTGGACTTCCAGGAGAGCGTTTCGATGACTCAGCGAACAAGCGGCACGGCTGCAGTCCTTGTCTCAGCCAATCCCACGCTTGGCCTCGGGTTGGCCGACGTCGATCCACAGGTGTATCGCGCAATCGCGGCCGAGTTGAACCGGCAGGAGAGCACGCTGGAGATGATCGCCAGCGAGAACTTCGCGCCACAGTCGGTCATGGAGGCTCAGGGGTCGGTGCTGACGAACAAGTACGCCGAAGGCTATCCGGGGCGGCGCTACTACGGCGGCTGCGAGAACGTCGACGTGATCGAGCAACTGGCGATCGACCGGGTCAAGGCGCTGTTCGGGGCGTCTTTCGCCAACGTGCAACCACATTCGGGCGCACAGGCCAACGCCGCGGCGATGTTTGCGCTGCTGTCGCCCGGGGACGCGATTCTGGGTCAGGCCCTCGACCATGGCGGTCACCTCACGCACGGGATGAGGCTGAACTTCTCCGGCAAGCTCTACAACGTCGCCGCCTATCATGTGCGCGCAGAGGACCACCTGGTCGATATGGAGGAGGTCGAGCGGTTGGCCTCCGAACACCGCCCGAAGGCCATCCTGGCCGGTTGGTCGGCCTACCCTCGTCAGCTCGACTTCCCGGCGTTCCGGCGCATCGCCGACGAGGTCGGCGCCTACCTGATGGTCGATATGGCCCACTTCGCCGGCCTGGTCGCCGCCGGCCTGCACCCCTCACCCGTGCCGCACGCGCACGTGGTGACCTCCACGACGCATAAGACCCTCGGCGGGCCGCGCGGCGGCATCATTCTGACCAACGACGACGCTCTGGCCAAGAAGATCAATTCCGCTGTTTTCCCCGGTCAGCAGGGCGGCCCGCTCGAGCACGTCATCGCCGCCAAGGCGGTGTCGTTCAAGCTCGCCGCCGAGCCCGAATTCCGGGAGCGCCAACAGCGCACGCTCGCCGGGGCGAAAATCATCGCCGACCGGCTGCTGCGCGCAGACTCCCGCGAAGCGGGGGTCAGCGTGGTCAGCGGCGGCACCGACGTTCATCTGGTGCTGGTGGACCTGCGCGCCTCCGAACTCGACGGCAAGCAGGCCGAAGACCGCCTGCACCGAGCGGGAATCACGGTGAACCGCAACACTGTCCCGTTTGATCCGCGCCCGCCGATGGTCAGCTCCGGTGTGCGCATCGGCACCCCGGCGCTGGCCACCCGTGGCTTCGACCTCGACGCATTCACCGAGGTCGCCGACATCATCGCCAATGCGCTGCGGCCCGACACCGACGAAACCGGACTGGATGACCTGCGGGCCCGCGTCGACACTCTTGCCGCGCGGTTCCCGCTCTACCCCGACCTGACGGAGAGGACCCGATGACAACCCAGCCGCCCGGCGCTCATCTGCCCGATCATCCCGACTTCCTGTGGCGCAACCCGGCGCCGAAAACGTCCTACGACGTCGTCATCGTCGGTGGTGGCGGACACGGCCTGGCCACCGCGCACTACCTGGCCAAAAACCACGGGATCACCAACGTCGCGGTCCTCGAGAGGGGCTGGCTGGCCGGCGGCAACATGGCCCGCAACACCACGCTCATCCGGTCGAACTACCTGTGGGACGAAAGCTCCAAGATCTACGAGCACTCCCTCAAGCTGTGGGAAGGGCTCGAGGACGACCTCGACTACCCCATCCTCTTAAGCCAGCGCGGCGTGCTCAACCTGGCGCACAACCTGCAGGACGTCCGCGACAGCGTGCGCCGCGTGGAAGCCAACAGACTCAACGGGATCGACGCGCAGTGGGTCGAGCCCGACGACGTTAAGAAGCTGTGCCCACTGGTGAACACCTCAAGCGACATCCGCTATCCCGTCCTAGGCGCGACCTACCAGCCGCGCGGGGGAATCGCCAAACACGACTACGTGGCATGGGGCTTCGCCCGCCGCGCCGACCAGGCCGGCATCGACATCATCCAGAACTGCGAAGTCACCGGGTTCAACACCGCCGGTAACAAGGTCACCGGGGTGCGCACCACCCTCGGCGACATCGCGGCCGGGCAGGTGGCACTGTGCGCGGCCGGGCACACCTCGACGCTGACCGACATGTTGGGCATCCGCACGCCGGTGCAGAGCCACCCGCT
>JBKOYU010000994.1:0-4735 GCA_046725575.1 Actinomycetota bacterium
AGACGTTCCAGAACGATGACGGCACCCGCGTCACGTCCCGATGGGTGCTGACCGGGTCCAACAACGGCATCCTCGGCACCGAACCCAACGGCAAGCCGATCGCGATGACCGGCACCGCTGTGTGGACGGTGGGCAACGGAATGCTGCAGCGCGGCTGGGTCGAGCAGGCCTCGTTCGAGCTCTACCACTGGCTGCTCGCGAAGTAGCAATCCAACCAACGGATCAAGTGAATCGCGCAAGCCTAATGACAACGTGGGTAATGCGGTCGCGAACCGGTCGACTTTTGGTGGCGGCGGCCGCAGTCGCCGTGTTCGCCGTCACCGGTGCACCCAGGCGTTGGCCGAACCCGTGGCGACATGCACCAACGACGTTGTCACTCCGGGGTGTCTGAGTCGACCGTGAGCCCAGCGGAGCCCCAATCAACTTCGGTAGTTGTCGCCGTCTGCCGGGGTGGCCGATGGTAAGGAAAACGGGTGGATCTTTCGAGTTGGAGCCTGGGCCTTTCGCTCATCGTGCTGACCATCGCGATCCACACGACCGCAGTGGTGTTGGTGGCGTTCGGCCTGGAAACGAGGATTCGGGTCCGGGTCGACAGGCACGAGCCTGATCGGCTGCGGGCGATTTCGACCATGATCGGCCACATCGCTGCCGTCGCGCTGATACTGGCCGCCCTGCACGGGCTGGAGGGCGTGTTGTGGGCGTCGGCATATTGGTGGCTCGGCGCGCTCGACTCGTTCACGGACGCGTCGGTCTATGCGCTGGCCACCATGACCACGTTCGAAATACCGGGACTAACGTTGCCGTCCCGGTTTCAGATGATAAGCGCCGTCCAAGCGGTGAACGGCGTGTTGTTGTTCGGCATCAGCACGGCGTTCCTTTTCGCTGTCATACAGGTCCACTGGCAGTCGCTCTCCCACCGACACGAACGGTCGAATGACCATTGATGCTGACACTTGCCGCATCCCGCAGTCTCGGCGCACACCCTTACCTGACAACTCCCGATCACACGAGAGCGGCGCGCCAGACCATCGGCCCCACAGCGTTGCTCACTCCCGAACACAGGTCGTCCTCACCACCGACATCGCGTATGCCCGAGCTCTCGGCCGGAAAGCCATCGCGCGTTACCTAGAACTGTCGAACTACGTAAACTGAACAGCGGCGTGCCCGTGAGTAGATGAAAAGCCGTGGCGGCTAATGCGTATTGGTCCGCGCGCCCGTCCACTTGCTCGCCCATCAACTGCTCAGGCGCGGCGTACGCGACCGTCCCGACCGCCATATTGGTGGCTGTGAGCCGCTGGCGTCATCGATCCAGCGGGCAATCCCGAAGTCGGCCAAGAGGATTCGCTCACCCCGTTCTTCAGGATGCGACAGCAAGATGTTTGAGGTCTTGACGTCGCGATGCAGTAATTGCTGCTGGTGCGCGTAGTCCAACGCCTCGGCGACCGCTCCGATGATCCGCACCACCTCGTCCGGTGGCATGCCATTGGGGTAGCGCTCCCGCAGCATGGAGCCGGCCCATACGTCGCACCCGCCGGATCATTCGCCGACGATTCATGTAGTGCGCCGTGTCGCGCGGATTCAGCCGACGGGCGTGAGAGCCGAGCGGGCACGCATAGCCGAACGGATCCATCTCCTTGTAGTTGAAGTCGTTGTTGCGCATGGGATCTGCGCCGAGTTCCGCTTCATCCTTGTCCGGCGCCAGCACCAGCCGCGCACCACCGCGCCACCGGCCCATGAACTTCGCCGCAAGCAGCCCCTCGTCATCCGGGGTTACCGCATTCTCGCGGAGGTAGGCGCGGAACACCGCCACGTGTTCCTCCAACCGGCGGTACGCCATGTAACTGCCGTTGCGCGACAACACCTCGGGTTCAGGCAGATTGGCGACGAGCCCGTCCTCGTCGGGATAGCCCAGGATGAACGCCCCGGCTCCAACGCTGCACCCGAACCGGGGGTCGGCTCCCCACCGGAGCCCTTCATCACCGGCTGCGACAACCGGTCGCGAAAACCGAAATGGTCGTGGGCGTAGTTGAACGGCGGTGTCGCGTTGAGGTCGAGGAACGACAGACTACGAACAACGTCGGTCCGTACGAAGAGTCTGTCGTGCTCCTCGACGGAGCGATGGCACTGTTCCTCGGTGCGCGAGAACAAGATCGCGATCGCGTGCAGGTCATCTCCGGCCAGACCGCCGATCCAATGTTCGGGGGCGCAATCGCCGGTGTCCCCTAGGATGCTCGCCCGCGCCGCCATGCCCTCGCAGAACTCGTCGGGAAAAGTCGTCAGCGAATCCTCGGGCACGCCCAGCGCGCGGAGCCCATTCCACGTGAACGCCAACGTGATCCAGCGGTCGGAGCTGTCCATCGTGGCTTGCACATCGGCGGCCGACTGCACCCGATCCAGCACATCTGGTCGAGCATGTCCGAGAAAGCCGCCTTCAGCCGCAACGCCTTCTTGATCTCATCGGCGGTCACGTACGGGTACTCGCCGTACTCCAGGAAGCTGGGGCACTGGTGCTCCCGCACGAACTTCACAAACGCCTCCGGGTTCTCCTTCCAATCCTCCGGGAAGCCTTCGAGATTGGTGAACACGGTCGTGATGCCGGTCTCGCTGAACAGCTGCACGGGCAGGCGGGCGTCCTCGGATACACCGGGCCGTAGCGGCCGCGCTCCAGCTCGAAGTAGCCCTCCTTCGAGATGGCTATCGCCGCGGGTTTGGTCCAGTCGCGTTCGCTCTCGGCCATGTTCCCCCTACTCGAACCCGGATGAAGCGGACAGTAGCACCGGTTTCAACGATCGCGTTCAAAGATCACACAAACCAGCGATGATGAAATTGCCAATCCCCCACGTATTCAGGGCACCAGGAATTACGCTCCGCGAATACCGGTTTCGCCGCGTCGACAGGGGTCAACAGTCGCCGGCCACCTAGAGAAAGGGAGCAGCCGTGCGAAAAAGACATTGCTGCCTGAGTTTGGGTCTTGTTCTTACGTTTGTGCCCGTCGGTGTCCTGTCTGCATCGCCGGCGTCGGCGGATTGCACGAGTGCCGGTTATGCCACCGTGTGTGCGCAGGGCGACGTCCGCGGCGGTGGTCCAAGCGCCCCGCAGGCGGGGCCAGCCTACCCCTCCTATTGCGCCGACCCGTGGTATTGCGACGACGGCTGGGATCTTGATGTGGTCCTCGGACGTCCTGGCGGCCCCGGCGGCCCCGGCCGACCCGGCGGCGGGGGCGGTATCGGACCACGTCGTTGAGCAACGTCCCCCATCACCCACGAAATCAAGGAGCCACCATGTTGATTCGCAGCCTGATCGGTGCCGGCGTGATCGCCGGCGCGACGCTTATCGGTACCGCCGCAACCGCCGCCGCCGATCCGCCGAACTGCACAGCTGCCGACCTCGCCGGCGTCATGTCCGGCGTGAACGCAGGGATGTCGTCCTATCTGTTCACCCATCCGGACGTGAACGCCTTCTTCACCAGCCTCAAAGGCAAGCCGAGGGATCAGATGCGCACGGACATCACCGCCTACCTGGACGCAAACCCACAGGTGCGGGACGAGATAACGGCGGTCAGACAGCCCGCGGCCGACTTCCGGGATCGCTGCGACGCGCCTATCCCCGATGGGCCCATGGGCTAGAGGTCCAGCAGCGCCAGTTCCGGCGACTCGACGAGGTCGCGGAGTTCGCAGAGGAACGCCGCGGCTTGCGCGCCGTCGACGATGCGATGATCGAACGCGCTAACGGGGAGCTTCATCGCCTCATTGTCGCGTCTGGTCGGCGAACGGATTCGTGCCCTGCGCAAGTCGGTGCCCTGGCTCGGCTTGTCACGTGAGCAAGTGCTTGAGGCTCTCCTCGAGCGCGGCGACCTCGCCGAGCCATGCTCTATGCGGCGAGTATGTCGCCCAGCTCTGCGATGAGATCGAGTTTGGCGCGGCCGAACGCGACAAGGCGCTCGACCGGGTCAGCGCCGGGGCCCAGCGGCGGTGGGCCGGCGTTGACCGCTGACTGCAGCTGCTGTTCGGAGTGATCGAGCAGTGCGAGCATCAGCCCTGCGCGGCTGCCGAAGCAGCGGAAGACTGTCCCTTTGCCGACGCCGGCGCGTTGGGCCACGTCTCGCATGGTCACCGCGGCCGGCCCAAACTCGGCAATCAATTCAGTGCCGCATCTAGTAAGGCGCGGCGATTGCGGGCCGCGTCGCTGCGTTTCGAGCCACGGCGGCGCGGACGTCCGGACGCTCACGACGTGACCGTCTGGTGCACTGTGCGTTTCGGCGGGGTGAAGGACTCGTCATGGCTGAATGGCCGCCCACCGAGATTCCAGCTCCACGAGATCTCCGGTGTGACACGAAGATATGGCTGCGAGCCGTCAACGACCTCCGCGGTGCCATACCCGCGCAGATACCGAGGAGTCCACGGCTGGGTGGACACGAGGTCGTCGATGACCAGGACTTTGTTGTTGCCGTCCAGGATGTTGTGGTGGCGTCGGGTGGTCGCCGGCTGATAGCCGCCGATGTTGATGTGAGTCCCATCGAATTCGAAGCCCACCGGCACAACATCGGGTTGCCCGTCGGCGTTGACGGTTGCGATTCGAGCGAGTGGCTGGGCGTTCATAAACGCGATCTCGTCTTCGGTGAAGCTGCGCTTATAGTCCGGGTGCCACATCCGCAGTTTAATCTGGTGGCGCCCCAGCGGATACCTGGCGAAATTAAATTGCTCGCGCAGCGTGGCGTGAAAAGTCCAGCCGGTAA
>JBKOYU010000532.1:0-3325 GCA_046725575.1 Actinomycetota bacterium
CCCCAGCCACAACCGCGAGTTCCCTGGAAAATGGGTGGATCTGGAGATGATGCTGAATTTGGGGGCCCGTGAACGCACCGCGGCCGAGTACCGCGACTTGCTCGGCCAAGCAGGGTTCCGGATGACACGGGTGGTGCAAACGGCTGCACCGCTCAGCGTGGTGGAGGCCAGAGCCGCCTAGCGACAACGAGCGAAACGCGCGAGCCTCACCGTGATCCGTTACGCCACAGGCATCGTGGTGCGCTCGGGCAACTTCTCACCCTCGTGCAGGCCGATGCGGTCGTGAAGCCACACCAAGGGTTTCGGTGCCCACCAGTTCCATCTACCCAGCAGCTGCATGAAGGCGGGCAGCAGCACCGTCCGCACCAGCGTGGCGTCGACCAATACGGCCAGCGTCAGGCCGAGCCCGAGCATCCGCATGAACTGCACGTGGGCGCCGAACAGGGCCGCGAACGATATCGACATCACCAGCGCAGCGGCGGTGATCACCCGGCCGGTGCGAGCCAACCCCAGTGCGACGCTCTCGTCGTTGTCGGCACGGGTCCGCCCCGATGTCAGCCAGTACTCGCGGATCCGCGACAGCAGGAACACCTCATAGTCCATCGACAGGCCGAACGCGATGCAGAACAACAGCACCGGCGTGTTGGCGGGCAGGGTTCCGGTGGACGTCGTTCCGAGCGCACCCAGGTGCCCGTCTTGGAAGATCCACACCAGCGCACCGAACGCGGCGGTCAGCGACAGCACGTTGAGCACCAGCGCCTTGACCGGCAGCACGACGCTACCGGTCAGCAGGAACAACAGTCCGAATGTGATCACCGCGATCAACCCCAGCACCGCGGGCAGACGTGACGTGATGGCATCGACGCTGTCGCGGTTGGTCTGCGCGATACCGGTCAGGTCGACAGGCCGGCCGGCCGGTCCGGGCACGGAATGCAGCCGGTCGAGTTGGGTCTGCGAGGAGTCGGAGAACAATGGGGCCGTGCTATCGACTGTGAGGAAGGCGCTGCCCTGTGACACCCCGGTGGGTGCAGACGGTGGCCCGACCTGGGCGCCGGCGACGAAGGTGCCTGTCGGCGCCGACACTGCCGAAACATCTGGGACGCGGGACAACTCAGTGGCGTAGCGCTCCAGATCGGCCGGTGTGAGGCCGTCGGCGTCGGGGATCACCGCGGTGACCGCGGTGGCCGAGTTGTCGGCGAAGTCATTGCGCAACTGGTCGCCTACCTGATGCGCCGACACCGACGTCGGCAGCACCCGGTCATCGGGGAATCCCCACTTCACCCCGAGGAAAGGCGCGCCGAGTGCCAGCAGCAGCGCGACAACGGCCAGGCTGAGCGGCAGGGCACGGCGCATGACGAATCTCGTCGACCGGTACCAGAATTGTCCCTCGATCGGACCTCGAACGGGTTCAGGCCGGTTCAGCAGGCGCCGCGCCAGCCGTCGGACATCCAAGGCGTTGAGCCGGTCACCCAGGAGCACGATGGCGGCCGGTGTGACGACAAGCGCCGCCAGCGCGGCGAACGCGACGGTGGCGACACCGGCGTACGCGAACGACTTCAGGACGTGCATCGGGAACAGGATCATCGCCGCCATCGAGAGCGCCACGGTCGTCGCCGAGACCAGCACCGTGCGCCCCGCCGTTGTCATCGTGCGGATCAGGGCGGTGTGCGGGTCGGCGCCCTCGGCCAGTTCGTCGCGATAGCGGCTGATGATCAGCAACGTGTAGTCGATCGCGAGGGCAAGGCCCATCGCGGTGCTGAGGTTGGGCGCGAGGTTCGACACATCGGTGCTGAAGGTGATGAAGCGCAGGATTGCCATCGAGCCCAGGATCGCCATCAGCCCGACCGCGACGGGCAGCGCGGCCGCCAGCAGACCACCGAATACCCAGACCAGCACAAGGAAGCTCAGGGGAATGGCGATCGACTCCATCAGCAGAAGATCGCGCTGCAACTGGGAGTTGATCTGCGCGTTCACCATGGCGACTCCGCCAGACCGGACGATGACACCAGTCGTCCCGACGGGATGATCGCGCGCAATCTCATCTGACAGCGTGAGAGCCGTTGTCTGCGCAACACTCTCGCCGCCGCCGATGCCCGCGACGACCAGTCCTGCCCTGCCGTCCTTGCTCACCAGACGCTTCGCCGCCGCCGGTGGCGCGGTCCCCGCCGCCGTCACCGCGGTGACGTTCGGCGATCGCCTCAGCTGATCGACGATGGCTAATCCGTCCGCACGGGCGGCCTGGCCGGTGGCGCTGTCAGGAGCGGTGACGGTGATCAGCATTTGCATATCGCCCTGGTGGAACTTGTCGGTCAGCAGTTGCGTGGCCCTGGCCGACTCCGACGTCGGGTCCTGGAATCCGCTGGAGGACAGGCTCTTAGCGACGGGGACGCCGAAGATCCCCGCTGCCAGCATCACGAAGACGCCCACCGCGATGACCCACCGTGGCGCCGCGCTGGCCAGTAATGCGATTCGTTGCAGCACGTCGCGCCTCCCTGTACCCGCGGACGCACGATCAGCGGCAACTTACCCACCGTAAGTCAATAGTGAATACGAACGGCGACCCCGCCAGGTTCATCCGCCGGTCAGACAGTGACTTTCGCTACATGGCGGCTCAGCGGTGGCGCTCGACACGCACACCGTTCGCGGCCAGGAGTTCACCTTCCCTAAGAATCGGGAATCGGCGAAACATCGATTTCCGTTCACCAACCGCGCCCAACCACCGGTCACCCTGCGGCCTTGCTTCGCGACGAGGTTCGCGCCCCAGCTGGGAGGGCGCGGGCCTTATCCCGGTTGCGAGATCTCGTCTCGCGATGTCAACTTGAAGTGGCCCGGTCTGACGGCCTCCCGGGGCCAATTCAGGCTGATAGCGCACGTTCCGAATACGTCCACTCCGCCAGTAAAATTGTCTGTACGCCAGGGCTTTCCGATCAATACGGGATGCGAAAACTCGATGAGCGGTGAGCGCTCTTGGGCCCTCGGGCCAACTGACTGCTCACGACCATTGTCGCTGACCCGCCGCGCTAGGGTTCGGGTGTGGGAACCGCGAGGCCCGGCCGGTCCCGAGTTGCCGTTGCCATCGCCGCGGCCGGTCTGATCCTGACTGCCAGCGACGAGCCGGCCGGTTCGCAGTCGACCGCAACTCGGTCGGCGGCTGCGTCATTCGAATCGATGCCGTGCCCCTCGCCCGTCGTCGCCGGAATCCCCGAGCTCGAGCTCGGACCGGAGTTCAGTTGCGGCTACCTGACCGTGCCCGAGAACCGCGCACAGCCTGACGGGCGCACGATCAAGATCGGCGTGGCCAGGGCGAAAAGCCAGTCACCGGACC
>JBKOYU010000499.1:0-9527 GCA_046725575.1 Actinomycetota bacterium
GAAGAAGGAGTCACCGGTCAGCACGCCGTCACCGTGCACGACCAACCAGTCGTAGAGCTCGCGCTGCTGCACGGCGGTCGGGTGCAGCTCGTCCCACACGTCGGCGCCACGGCCAGACGGGCGCAGCCGGGTGATCCGCAGGGTGGCACCGTATCCGTCGGCGAGGGCCTTGAAGTCGTCGAGCTGGGTGACGTTGTGTCGGGTCACCACCACGGAAATCTTGGCGTCGCGGAATCCGGCGGCCGACAGATTCTCCAGCGCGCGCACCGCCATCGCGAACGAGCCGGGTCCGCGCACCGCGTCGTTGACCTCCGCGGTTGCCCCGTCGAGGGAGATCTGCACGTCGACATAGTCGGAGGCCGCCAGGCGGGCGGCGGCAGTCTTGTCGATCCGCACGCCGTTGGTGGAGAACTTCACCCCGACGTGGTGCTCTGTCGCGTAGTCGACGAGCTCCCAGAAGTCCGGCCGGACCGTCGGCTCACCGCCGCCGATGTTGACGTAGAACACCTGCATGCGCTCGAGCTCGTCGATGATCGCCTTGCATTGGTCGGTGCTCAGCTCGCGCGGGTCGCGGCGACCCGACGAGGACAGGCAGTGCACGCAGGACAGGTTGCAGGCGTAAGTGAGTTCCCACGTCAGGCAGATCGGCGCGTCGAGACCGAGTTCGAACTGGCCGACGAGGCCGCCCGGAAGCGCCGTCATGACGTTCGGACCAGCATGTGTGAACCCGCCAGCACGGCAAGGGCCTTCGGGTAGGCGTCAGATTCGTCGACGCCGGCGGCCCGCAATGCCGAGCGGGCGGTCGGGTGGTCCGATAGTGATGTGACCACGCTGACGACGGTGCGGTCTTTGAGGAAGGACAATTTGCGGGTGCCGAAGTGGTAGAGCAGCGCCCCGAACGGTTCGGGCCGAAGCGCCACCTGCGGGTGTAGCCGCCACGCGGCGTCGAGGTCGAACGTCGTCGTTGCCGACATGGCCTAATACACCCCGCACATGCCGTCGATAGAGATCTCTTCCACCAGGGTTTCTTCGACGAGCTGTTCTGCGGCTGAACCTGTTTGGTTTTCGTTGGGATCGGACATCGGGTACCTCCATGACATATGGCGACATATGGCCGGGCGTGATGCCCGTCACCAAGGTACGGTACCGGGCCTAACAATTGAACTCGCCGACTGGACAGTTACCTACCCATCTGGACGGGCCGTTGATCGCGCCCGAATGGGGCTCGCGCTGACCCGTGGTCACAAATAGCGTTATCCACGAGCCACTCTCACCAAAGGATAACGATCATGGTCGACCCATTCGCCCCAGCGGAGGCGGGCTCATTCCGTGCTTCCGGGGTGCGGGTGCGCCGCCGCGTCGGATCCCACCGCGCTCACCGGCACCGGCGCTGGGTGTGCACACCGCGGTTCTGCACGAGCAGACGCGGAGGCGTCCTCGACATCGTGCACGACCTGCGTCCCGAGGAGCTTTCCGACGAGCTCGCGGTCATGCTCGCCGAGGAACTCGACGACATCGGCGTGCTCAACGGGCAAACCGAGTTCGAGCTCGTTTTCACTGGCATCGTGCGCTCCACCGTGGACGGCATCATGCCGGCATGGCTGTGGTTCTACCGCAACTCGCTCGACCGGCTCGAGGACGGGGTCGCCGCGTTTGCCCCGGTGCACAAGCACGCGGCCTCGCTGCTGGTCGGCTCCCGAGTGGCCGATCTCGGGTCCTGCTTCGGGTTCTTACCCCTGCGGATTGCCGCCGCCGGAATAGACGTGGTAGCAACGGATCTGAGCGCACCTACCATGAAGCTGCTGGCCCGTGTCAGCAGAACGCTGCGCCGGCCCGTCCAGACGATCTGCTGCGACGCGGCCAGCGTCCCCCTTCCGGATCGCGACGCCGATACCGTCACCGCCGTGCACCTGCTGGAGCACCTGACCTCGGCCATGGCCGGAGATGTGATCGACGAGGCACTGCGGCTCGCGCGCCGCCGCGTGGTGGTCGCGGTCCCGTTCGAGGACGAACCGCGTGCGTGCTACGGGCACATCCAGCGGTTCGATATCGCCGCCCTGCGCGGCCTGGCCGCCCAGGTTCAGCGAAGACACCCGGGCGTGCGCGCGGGAGTGCACGACTATCACGGCGGCTGGCTGATTCTGGACCGCTAACTTTCGGCGCGGGCTAGATGAGGCCGCGCTTGCTCGCGGCGTAGACGGCCTCGGCCCGTCGGCTCACCTCGAGTTTGCGCATGATGTTGCTCACGTGGAACTTCGCCGTCGTCGCGGAGATGAATAGCTTCTCGCCGATTTTGTTGTTGGACAACCCCGCCGCGAGCAGCCGCAGCACCTCGATCTCTCGGTCGGTCAGCTGTTGGCGCGCAGCGGTCCGTCCGCTCAGCGAGCGCACCACGGCAGCCGCGCTGCGTGCGTCGAAGGCACTCTCACCCGCGGAGATGGCCCGGATCGCCCGCACCAGCTCGGTGGTGTCGACATCCTTGACGACATAGCCCCGCGCGCCGGCGTGCACCGCGCGCACCACCAGGTCCTCGTCGAGGAAGGTGGTCAACACCAGCAACCCGATGCCGGGATGTGCGGCGGAAAGCTTGGCGCACAACGACAAACCCTCGAAGTCGGAGCTCGCGGACAGTTTCAGGTCCAACAGCACCACATCGGGGTGCGTCGCCAGCACCACCGCCTCGGCCTCCGGCTCCGAGGACGCCTCGCCCACCACGACGAGGTCGTCCTCGCGTTCGAGTACCGAGCGCAGCCCCTCCCGCAGAATGGCGTGGTCGTCGACGAGGATGAGCCGGATGGCGCGCGTCGCTGTTCGCGCCCCAATTGTCTGATTCATGGCGCGCTACCTTCCGCCGGTCGTGGAATGGTGGTGACGACCCGGACACCGCCGATGCGGGACGGCTGGACCTCGAACGTTCCCCCGTGCTCGCGCGCGCGGGCCCGCATGTTCGCCAGCCCACGGTGGTGACCGTCGACGTCGGTGGCCTCGGCGAGCCGCAGCATCAGCCGCAGCTTGTTCACGTCGCCGGTGCCGTCGTCGGAGATCGACATCGTCACGGCCGTCGGCCGGTAGGCCAGGTGCACGATCGCTCGGGTCGCGTTGCCGTGCATGGCCGTGTTGAACAAGGCTTCACCGGCGATCCGCAGCAGCGCGTGTTCGACGTCGCTGGGCAGCTCCGCAACCCGGCCTCGCACCCGCAGCGTCACTCGCAGGTCCTCGGGCATGTGCACGGTGGCCAGCTGCTCGAGCATCTCGGCCAGGCCGGACCGGCGGGCATCGCCGGGACGGTTGAGCGCATAGATGGCCGACCGCAGCTGCTCGACCGCCGAGCGGGTGAGGTCCTTGGCGAGATCGAGACGCTGCACCAGCTCCTCGCCCGAACCGGATTGAGCTTCGCTGCGGCACACTTCGATCTGCATGCCGGCCGACAACACGCACTGGGTGACGCTGTCGTGCAGTTCGCGGGCGATCCGATTGCGTTCGGAGTCCAGCAGCTGATGCCGTTGCGCCGCGTCGAGTTCGCGTTGTGTGGCAAGCAGTTCGGTGTTGCGTGCGGCCAGATCGGCGGCGTGCCTGCTCGCCTCGGCGTAGGCGCGTTCCGACGCCGCGAGCAGTTCCTGCGACTTGCCGAACAACGCGCAGTTCTGCAGGGCCACCGCGGTTTGGCTGGCCAGGATCCGCATCACCGTCTCGTCGGTGCCGTCGAGGGTGCGGTGGCTGGGCGTCCACGCCGCGAACGCGCCGATCACACCGCCGTTGAGCTCGATCGGCACATGCGCGTGATGGCTCTCGATGACGGGCAGCCGGAACTGCGCGAGCTGCCCACGCAGAATGTCGTTGAGCCGATTGAGCACCGCGTCGGGCAGGTGGGGGCCGGGGTCCCTTGCACCGGAAAGGCCTTCGAACGCATAGGCGGTGCCGTCGGCGTCGAGGATCAGGTGCCGCGGGCGGGCCTCCGGCAGCGCGCCGTCGGCCAGCGCCAGCAGCACCCACTCGGCGTTGAGATGGGTGCGGGCCGCCTCGGCGACCGCCCGCACCAGGTTCTCCGGACCGTGCACCGTCTGCACCAGCGCCCGGGATATCGCGTCGAGCGCCGCTACGACGCGTTCCAAACGCTGTGCGGTGACCCGGAATTCGGGATAGAAGGTGCCCTTGCCGGAGCGCACCCCGGTGAGTCGGTCCAGGTCCGGGGTGCTGACGCGGCGGTTGTGCTCGGGGACGGCGGTCACATCGCCGCCCGGAACAGTGCCCGCATCTGCGCCTCATCAGCGGGGCGCGGGTTGGTCGACATGCAGGCATCCTGAAGCGCGGTCGAGGCCAGCCGCGGCACATCCTCGTCGCGCACACCGATATCGGCCAGGCCGCGCGGAACCCCGACGTCGGCGACGAGCTTTTGTATCCGGTCCGCCAAGGCAAGTGCGGCATCACCTGCGGGCGCGCGTCGGTCGGCCACCCCAAGACAGGCGGCGATCATCGCGTACGGCCCCGGATCGGCTTCGGCGTTGAAGCGGATCACGTGCGGAAGCAGGATGCCGTTGATGACGCCATGGGGTAGATCGAGCAGTCCGCCGACCTGGTGGCTCATCGCATGGGCGGCGCCGAGGATTGCGTTGGTGAACGCGAGCCCCGCCTCCAGCGCGGCCTGCGCCATCAGCACCCGCGGCGGCATATCCTTCGGCCGCTCCATGGTGTGCATCAGGTTGTCGGTCACCATCACCACCGCCCGCAGCGCGTGATGATCGGTGAGCTGGTTGTGCCCCAGCGACACGAACGCCTCGATGCCGTGCGTCAGCGCGTCGAGTCCCGTTGCGGCAGTAAGCCATTCGGGCATCGTGGTGAGCAGCCTGGGGTCGATGACGGTGATATCGGGCACCAGCGCGCGACCCAGGATGGTGACCTTCGTGCCGCGGCTGGTGTCGGTCACGATGCAGAATTGCGATACATCGGCCCCGGTACCCGATGTGGACGGCACGACGACCAACGGCGGGAGCGGCATTATCGCCTTGTCGACGCCCTCGTAGTCGAGGATGTTGCCGCCGTTGGCCGCCAGGATCGCGACACCCTTCGCGGCGTCGATCACCGAACCGCCGCCGACCGCGATCAATACGTCGCAGCCGTTGGATCGGTAGCACTCATACCCGGCGGCGATCTCGTGGTCCTTGGGGTTCGGCGTCAGACCGCTCCAGAGTGTGGCGTCGACGCATTGGGCCCTCAGGTGGCCGAGCATTTCATCGACCCAGCCCGCCTCGATCAGCCCTGGGTCGGTGATCAGCAGGGGACGCAGCGCACCGAGACGCACCGCGGCGTGCGCCGCTTCGGCCATTGAGTCGATGCCAAACACGATCTCCGGCGCGTAGAACTTCAACAGCCGGCTGGGTTCGGCGCCGGCGGCAATTCGCTCGTATTCGGGTATCAGCGCCGGTGTCGCCGTCGCATACTGCGATCGCATCGTGTGCAGCTTCGCCACAGCCCCGCCTCGACCGTCATGGACAGGGCCGCCGAAATGTGACCCAGACAACACTCCTGGGCCCACACTACGGCGTAGGCGTTGTAGGTCCAATAGGCGGCCGCGCAGCCGTGCACCACCTACCCGATTGGGCAGGTCGTCGATGGCGCTCACCTGCCCGCCACCTCGCCCGCCAGCTCGTGTGCCGCCCGCTGGAGCCCGCTCAGGTCGCGCACGACCCGTACCCGGTCGCAGAACTCCGCGTAGGCGGGCAGGTCGCAGCCGCCGAGGCACCAGGAGTACCTCGGCTCCGGTGTCAGCCAGATCGTCTCGCGCGCCCTGCGGGTGATCTCTTCGAAAGCCCCGAGGTTCGGATCGTTGCCGTTGTTGCGCCCGTCCCCCAGCACCAGCACGGTCGTGCGCCTGGTCACGGCGGAGGCGTGCTCGGCGATGAACTCCCCGAAAACCGTGCCGTAGTCGGAGTTGGCGTCCACGTCGAGCACGTCGCCGCCGAAGATCAAGCCGAGCGCGCGTTCGGCGGGGTGGTCTCGAAACAGCTCCGTGGTCTCGGCGATCCGCGCCACAAAGGCAAACGACCGCACCTGCGTGAACAGATCCTGCAGCCCGTGGACCAGGTGCAGGGTGAAGCGCGCGGTCGCGCGCACGGAAAGGCTCACGTCCGCGAGTACGACCAGCCGTGGCCGGTCCTCGGCGCGCCGCACCGTGACCGGCACGAATGGCACTCCGTCGAACCGCATGTTGCGCCGCATGGTGCGGCCGGGGTCGACCCGGCCGGCGGCGGCGATTCGGCGCCGGTGCGTGAGCGCGCCGTGCAGCGTCCGCGCCAGCCGGCGCAGGGACTCTTCCAGCTCGGCACGCTCGACTTCGGCGATCCGGTCCACCTCGGCGGCCCGCCGCTCCCGTGTCTCGACGATCCGGTTCTCCAGCTGTAGCAGGGCCTCGAGGTGGCGCTTGAGCGCCTCCGGAAGATTCGCCAGCACGCCGGCGAGCCGCCTTCGCAGCGCCGCCGCGTCGTCTTCATCCCCCGCCTCGTCCTCCGCCTCGGCCAGCCATCCGAGCAGCGCCTCCTGCTCGGCGATGGTCAGCTCGGCGTCGACACTTGTGTTAGTGGATTTCGACAGCGTTCCCGGCGCCCCCGCACCGTGCAGCCGCTCGGTCTCGAGTTGCACGCGATAGCTCTCATCGCCAGGGGTCTTGCTCTCCTTCGAGAAAGCGATCTCGTCGGTCAGCGCCGCGAGGTCGATCTTGTTCGCCTCCTGGTGCAGGTTGTACCGCTGGGCGAGGTTCGCCTGGTCGAAATACTGCCGGATGTCCGCCGGCTTGCCGTGCTCGTGGCCCTGCTGCGGGGTTTCACTCGGCTCCTCGGACATCGTGAACGCCTCGAGTTCGCCGGTGTCGCTGAGATCTTCGTGACCGTGGCTGTGGCGATGGCCGTGGCCCGGGCCGCCGACCCGCACCAGCGAGAAGAACGCGTCGAAGATCTCGTCGAACACCGGTTCGTCGCGCTGGTCCTTGACAAGCGCGACCCGCAGCGCGGTACGCAGGACCTCCTTGTCCGCCAGCACGCCCGGCTGGCTTGCGCAGCGCATCGCGTCGAGCGCCTCGGGAATCGAGACGCGTACGCCGCCGAGGCGCAGAAGCCGCACGAAGCGGTGCAGCGTCGCTTCCACCGCGGTCCCTAGAGCACTCTGCGGCGGCCGAGCGAACTCTTGGTGGGGGTGCCGTAGTAGCCGTCGGTGAACCGGCCGGGCCGATCCTTGGCCGCCCGTACCGCCGGGCCGTCCACCGCGGGCTCACCTTCGTGCCCATGCTCATGTCCGTGGCCATGTCCGTGGCCATGGTCGTGCGAGTGGCCGTTACTGACCGACTGGGGCACCACGGCATTGGGGTCGACCAGCCGGGGGATCGCGCCGAGCGCTTTGCGGACGTCCTTGTCGTACTTCACGACCACCGAAACCGTGTCGGAGAGCACCTGTGCGGACAGTTCGTCCACCCCGAGCACGGCGAGTGTCCGCGCCCAGTCGATCGTCTCCGCGATGCTCGGCGCTTTGCGCAGATCCAGCTCGCGCAGGCCCCGCACGATGCCCACGAGTTGCTCGGCGAGTATCTGCGAGAGGCCCGTCTTCTTGGTGCGCACGATCTCCAGCTCGCGCTGCGCCGACGGATAGTCGAGGAATAGGTGCAGGCACCGGCGCTTCAAGGCAGCCGCGAGATCACGGGTGTTGTTGGACGTCAGGACCACATACGGCGGATGCGTGGCGCTGAACGTGCCGATCTCGGGAACGGAAACCTGGAACTCGCCGAGCAACTCCAGCAGCACCGCCTCGAGCGCCTCGTCGGCACGGTCGATCTCGTCGACCAGCAGCACCACCGGCTCCGGCGAGCGCACGGCCTCAAGCAGCGGGCGCGGCGCGAGAAACCGCTCGGAGAAGAAGACGCTCTCCTGCGCGCCGATCCGCTCCACCGCGTCCTTCAGGTCCGCAGCGTCGGCGACGATCTGGCCGATCTTCTCACGCAGGATCTGGGTGTACAGCAACTGCTTGCCGTAGTCCCACTCGTAGAGCGCCTTCGTCTCATCCTGGCCCTCATAGCACTGCAGTCGCAGCAGCCGCCGCCCGGTCGCCGCCGCCAGTACCTTGGCCAGCTCCGTCTTGCCGACGCCCGCCGGCCCCTCGACGAGCAACGGCTTGCCGAGCCTCGTCACCAAGAAAACCGTCGTGGCGAGGCGCTCGTCGGTGATGTAACCCTCGCCGGCGAGCGCCTCACGCACTTGTTCAACGGAATCGAACATGCTCAGCCGAGCAGTTCATCGAGGTCGCCGTTCATGCAGTGGTCGACCACGGGACGGACCGTGTTGAACGTGCATTCCTTGGCGTTGCCCGGTGTGCAGGCGTCACCGAGCACGTGGTTGGTGATCCGGTCGACGTCGGCGGCATCGCCCTTGATCACCTTGGCCTTCTCGTAGAACTTCGTCGGCCCCTTGCCGAGCCGGTTCTTCGAGTAGGTGTCCTGGTGGACGTCGGTGAACTTCTCCGTGATGCCGACATCGCGCAGCAACCGGATCGCGGCGGCGAGTGCCGCGTCGGCGGCCTGCACGTCGGTCATGCCGTGGGTGTCCACACCCATCGCCCCCGCGATGTCCGCGAAGCGCTTGTACGCCACCGGCATGTTGAACGCCCACACCCGCGGCAACGCGATCGCGTTGTTGAGGCCGTGGTGCGTGTCGTAGAACGCGCTCACCGCGTGCGAGATGGAGTGGATGATGCCGAGGCCACCGGAGTTGAACGCCTGCGCGGCGATGTACTGCGCATACATCATGCCCTGGCGGCCGGCGAGTTCCTGGCCGTTCCACGTCGCCTCCCGCAGGTACTGTGCGGTCAGCTTGATCGCATGCAACGCGTTGCCGAGCGACGTCTCGAAGTTCAGCCGCGACACGTACGGCTCCGAGGCGTGCGCGAGCACGTCGAAGCCGCATTGCGCGGTGTAGTCGAGGGGGCAGTCGAAGTAGAGCACCGGATCGTCGAGGGCCAGCGTCGCCACGCAGGCGTCGTCGAAGGCAACGTACTTGTGCGGCTGGTCCGGGTCGGTCGTGGTATCGGTGATGACGTAGGCCCAGGACGTCTCCGAGCCCGTGCCCGCCGTGGTGGACACCGCGATGTGTGGCGGGTTCTTGGGGTTCTCCGACTTGTTGAAGCCCTCGAAGTCGTTGACGTTACGGCCGTCGTGCGCGACCGAGATGCGAGCGCCCTTGCAGGCGTCGTGAGCGGACCCTCCGCCGATGGACACGAAGCTGTCGCAGCCGTTCTCCTGGTACATCGTGACAGCGTCCATCACGTTGTAGTCCTTGGGATTCGACTCCACCTGGTCGTAGACCACGACCTCAAGTCCGTGGTACTTCATTGACTCGACGATCTTGTGGACGGTGCCGGATCCGCGCAGCCCGGTTGTCATCACGAGCACCTTCTTGAATCCGAGCTTGAGCGCCTCCGGGCCGATCATCTCGTGCGCGCCCGGCCCGAGCATTCCGCGGGGGAACGGGTGGAACTCCTTGATGGGGAAC
>JBKOYU010000560.1:0-2489 GCA_046725575.1 Actinomycetota bacterium
TTCGTCCGCGGTCGAAGGGCTAGCGCTACCAGTTGCTGGTGCGCAACACGATCTCCGCAGCCAGCTGGGCAGTGGAGTCTTGCGCGTTGCGGCGGCCCAGCAGGTCGACAATGCGAAAATCGCCGTACACGTAACGCTGGCTGGCCTTGGCGACCGCCCGCGCTGCGGGCGTGCTGACCAGCGCCGTTGTGTTCATTTCCACCGGCGGACAGTGCTCGTCGCGGATCACGCCGGTGAGGTCGGCAACACGCGGGTGGCCACGGTCGATGACCACCAGCCCGATGAACCGGTCGAGCCGGGTGGCGGCCAATTCCCACGCCAATTCGCCGCCGATGCGGTCACCAACGAGCAGTGCCCAGCGCACGTCGAGCGCATCGAGGATGCCGATCACCGATTTGGCAGTCAGCCGTGGATCGGGGCCGATCACGATGGTCCGCAACGACGCGGTGTGCAGCCGCTGACACACCGCCTCATATGCGGACGGCGCGTGATGCGTCGCGCCGAGCACCACCACGACGGAGCCCTTGTCAGGGCCCGCCACGTCGACCGGCACCGGAAAGCCGTCGACGGTCACCATGGTGGAAGGCATTTGGTCACGCTACAGTGACAGGCCCTGTTGGGGGGCGGATTTTCACGGTCTTTAACCCTCTCGCTCAGGCCGCCTGTGCTCGGTCGGCCTGCTTGGCGGCGATGTCCAGAAACGTCTGCGGCAGCGCGGCTTTGACGGTGATGGACGGGTTCGGGGTGGGGAACGCGATGCCGAACACGGCCATCCTGCCGATGTTCTCGAACGCGAAGTAGACACTGCTGTCAACGTTGTTCAGTCGCATCGTCTGCTGGTACACCAGCGCGTCGGGGCGCGGCGTCCGCAGCTGGATGGTCGTCATCGGAATTCCGGGTGCCGACGGCTCGAAGAACGTCTGGAAATGCGCGCAGCGGTCGGCGGTGGCGGCCAGCCGGGCGAGGTCCAGCGGCCACGTCAACACCGTCATCACGATCCGCGCGCCGTCGTAGCCCACGACGTACTCCGCCGCGCTGCCGGGGCCGCGCTCTGCCGAACCGGCGATGACGCGGGTGAGCCCGTCCGAGCAGCCTTCGGGGTTCGACAGCATGGCCGGCGGGGCGCCCGCGCCGTCGGGCTGGCCGGGCGTGCGCGTGATGCGGTCGTACTGCACGCCGGGCGGGAAGTCCGCCGCGGTCAGCACCGCCCTCTCCAGCCTGGCGCCAGGCCAGGTCGCGGTGCCGGAGATCGCGTGCGCGCAGCCGGTTAGCACCACGGCAAGCAAGACGACGAGCAGCGCCGCCCAGGTGTGCCGCCTGCTCATGTGGCCAGGCTACTCAGCCTGCGCGGTGCCGATCTTCGGCGTAACGCGCCGATGTCGTGGCGAGCAGCGGCCGTCTGGCCCGGTGCACATCTAGCGACATGAATAACCGCCGTCAATCGGCAGGCTGACCCCGGTGATCATCGCGGCGTCATCGCTGAGCAGGAAGCTGATCGGCGCGGCGATCTCGTCCTCGGTGGCCCAACGGCCGAGCGGCATCTGCTCCAGGAACGCGGGACCGACATCCGGCCGTCCCCAGTAATACGCGGACATCTCGGTCATCACCACTGTGGGATTGACGCTGTTCACCCGGATGTTGTACTTGCCGAGTTCCAGCGCACTCACGCGAGTGATGTTGTCCAGTGCAGCTTTGGACGACCCGTAGGAGATGTGGCCCGCCAATGCCACAAGGCTGGCTTGGCTCGACACATTCACGATGGATCCGCCGCGTCCGCGCTCGATCAGGCCCGGCGTGACGTGTTTGATGACCAGCAGGCTTCCTCGCGCGTTGATGCTGATCACCTTGTCGAACACCGCGATGTCGGTGTCTTGGGGCGTGGCTATCTCGCCGCCGAAACCACCGCAGTTCACCACACCCCACAGGTCCAGGTCCGATACGGCGCTACGAATCTCGTCTTCCGAGGTGAGGTCGAACGGAAGGGGCTGCGCTCCCGTCTCCTCGGCCAGCTTGTTCAGCTCCGCGGCGTTGCGACCGCCCGCATACACCCTGGCACCCTGGCTGATCAGCCGGCGTACGGTGGCCGCCCCAATACCGCCACTGGCACCGGTGACCAACACTGCGCGGCCGCTGAAATCAGCCATGGGCTGCTCGCTTTCGAAACTGGGATGAGCGCGTGGAGGGCTCATCATCACACGCTATGTCACCGGTGTCATAATATCCGCCGAAGCGCGCCAATCACCGAAGGAACGACGATGCCCACCCTCGAGGTCGACCGGCTGCTGCTCGATTGCGACGGTGTCCTTGTCGACTCTCATAGCGCCTCGGCCGTGGCGTGGAACCGTTGGGCCAAGCGCTGGGCGCCGGGCTTCGATTTCCACCGCGACGTAGAACACGGCCGACGGATCAGCGACCTGGTAGCCGAATTGATAAGCGCGCCAGCCGATATCGCTGCGGCGGTAGCCGACCTGAAGCAGCAGGAGTTGGAC
>JBKOYU010001148.1:0-3924 GCA_046725575.1 Actinomycetota bacterium
CGTGCGCATGTCTCGAACGCGGCTGCCCGGTGATCCGCGGCGACCGCAGCCACCAGGGCCGCATCGCCAATCTGCAGCGTGCCGATGCGGTGGCTGACCGCAATGGCGCGCACACCGTGACAGTCGGCCGCGATCTCGGCGGCCACGTCCGCCAGAGTCTGCTGCGCTGAGGGGTGCGCGGAATACTCCAGCCGGATCACGGTGCGCCCGTCGTCGTGATCGCGCACCATGCCGGCGAATCCCACGACGGCTCCGGCCGACTCGTGCGCCACCAGCGCCTCGTACTCCGAAAGCTCGATCGGCTGCTCGGTCAATTCGACGCGCAGAACGACGGCGGTCATCGCGTGTGGTTCTTGCCGCTGAGTTGGTCGAGTGCGTGCTCGAGCACGTCGTCGAGCACCCCGAGGCCGTCTTTGACGCCTCCGATGGAGCCGGGAAGGTTCACGATCAGCGTGCGGCCCTTGACGCCGCACACGCCGCGGGACAGCACCGACGTCGGCACGTGCGGCAGGCCCGAGCGCCGGATCGCATCGGCAAGGCCGGGGATCTGGTAGTCGACGATCTCCGCGGTGGCGTCGGCCGTGCGGTCCGTCGGTGAGATGCCGGTTCCGCCGGAGGTGATTACCACGTCGACGTTTTCGCCGATCGCGGCGGACACCGCGCCGACCACGTCAGGGCCATCCGGCACCACAACGGGTGCGGGAGTGGTGATGCCCCGGCCGTTGAGCCAGTCCACGACGATCGGGCCGCAGCGGTCCTCGTAGACGCCTGCCGCGGCCCGCGTGGAGGCGATCACGACACGCCCCGACCGCGTCATGATTGTCGGTTCTTCGCGCAACCGCTCATCACCGTGTCCATGGCCCCGTCTTGCCGCCCTCTTTGCGCAGCACCCGGATGTCGTCGATGCGGGCGGCGGGATCGACGGCCTTGATCATGTCGTAGAGCGTCAGCGCGGCGACGCTGACGGCCGTCAGCGCCTCCATCTCGACGCCGGTGCGGTCAGTGGTGCGCACGGTGGCGGTGATGCCGATGCTGTCGCCGCCGATCTCGAAGTCGACGTCGACCCCGGTCAGCGCCAGCGGGTGGCACAGCGGGATGAGGTCGCTGGTGCGCTTGGCGGCCAGGATGCCTGCCACCCGGGCGGTGGCCACTGCATCGCCTTTGGGCAGCCCGCCGGCTGCGATCAGGGCGACGACATCGGCGGTGGTGTGGAATGCGCCTGCGGCGACGGCGGTGCGCTTGGTGGCGTCCTTACCGGTGACGTCGACCATATGTGCCGCGCCCGATTCGTCGAGGTGCGAAAGGCGGCGCGGTTCAGTCACTACTTGTTGACGACCGTGATCGGGTGGACGTACGGAAGTTCGTCGGCCGGCTGCGGGAACGTCAGCTCACCGAATGGCGACAGCGCACCGGTGCGGTCGGTGGCCGCCTCACTGACCGCGTGATCGTCATCGCCGTTGAGCTCGGGCCAGCCCGGGTCAACGTATCGGTTCTTCTGTTTCTTGTCAGCCACGCCCACATTGTGGCAGGTGCCGCGAGCAGTGGCGAGGTTGGGCCTTTACGCTGGTCAGCAATGACCGAACAGACTCCGGGCGTCCCGCTGGGTGCCTGGCTGGCCGAGCTTGATGACGAGCGGCTGATCCGGCTGCTGGAGCTGCGGCCCGACCTGACACAACCGCCGCCGGGCACGATCGCGGCGTTGGCGGCCCGCGCGCAGGCCCGTCAGTCGGTCAAGGCCGCCACCGACGGGCTCGACTTCCTGCGGCTGGCGGTGCTCGACGCGCTGCTCGTCCTGCATGCAGACACTGCGGCTGTCCCGCTGTCCAAGTTGCTGGCGCTGATCGGCGACCGGGCGAGCGAGGACACCGTCACCGCCGCCGTCGACGACCTGCGTGAGCGCGCGCTGGTGTGGGGCGACGCGACCGTGCGAGTGGCAGCCGAGGCCGCGGGCGGCCTGCCCTGGTATCCGGGTCAGGCCACCCTCGAAGACACCGAGCAGACGGACATCGCCGCCCGGCTGGAGGCGCTGGACTCGGCCCAGCTCGAACTGCTGCAGAGGCTGCTCGAGGGTTCGCCGATGGGCCGGACCCGCGACGCCGCGCCGGGCACTCCCCCGGACCGGCCTGTGCAACGGCTGCTGGCCGCAGGCCTGCTGCGTCAAGTCGACACCGAAACCGTGATCCTGCCCCGGCTGGTCGGTCAGGTGATGCGCGGCGAGCTCCCCGGACCGGTACACCTGACGCAACCCGATCCGACGGTGTCGACCACGACGGTCACCGACGTCGACGCGGTGGCCGCCGGGGCTGTGATCGATCTGCTGCGGGAAGTCGAGCTGGTGCTCGAAACCCTCGGCGCCACACCGGTTCCCGAGCTTCGCAGCGGCGGGCTGGGCGTGCGCGATGTCAAGCGGCTGACCAAGGTCACCGGGATCGACGAGGCCCGGCTCGGCCTGATCGTCGAGGTATCCGCGGCGGCGGGGCTGATCGCGGCGGGGATGCCGGAACCCGACCCGCACGACGGCGTCGGCCCGTACTGGGCGCCGTCGGTCGCTGCCGACCGGTTCATCGAATCGTCGGCGGCCACCAAATGGCACCTGCTGGTATCGACATGGCTCGACCTGCCGGGCAGGCCCGGTCTCATCGGTAGCCGCGGCCCTGACGGCAAACCCTATGCGGCGCTGTCGGATTCGCTGTTCTCGACGGCGGCCCCGCTGGACCGGCGGTTGCTGCTGGACGTGCTGGCCGACCTGCCGGCGGGCGCTGGTGTCGACGCCACCTCCGCGTCCCGCGCGATGACCTGGCGACGGCCCCGCTGGGCCGTGCGGCTGCAACCCGGCCCCGTCGGCGACCTGCTGACCGAGGCGCATGCGTTGGGTGTGGTGGGTCGCGGCGCGATCGCCAGCCCGGCGCGGAAGATGCTCGCGGGTGACCCGCCAGACGACGTCATCGCCGCGATGGACAAGGCGCTCCCCGCGCCCATCGACCACTTCCTGCTGCAGGCCGACCTGACGGTCATCGTGCCGGGACCGCTGCAACGCGAGCTGGCAGAACAACTGGCGTCGGTGGCGACGGTGGAATCGGCGGGCGCGGCGATGGTGTACCGCATCAGCGAGGCCTCGATCCGGCGGGCCCTCGACACCGGGCGCACCGCTGGCGAGCTGCACGCGTTGTTCAGCAAGCACTCGAAAACGCCTGTGCCGCAGGGGCTGACGTATCTGATCGACGACGTCGCGCGCCGCCATGGGCAGCTGCGAGTCGGCATGGCTGCCTCGTTCGTGCGGTGCGAGGACCCGGCGCTTCTGGCGCAGGCCGTCGGGGCGCCCGCCGCTGAGCAGCTGGAGATGCGGCTGCTCGCACCGACCGTCGCGGTGTCCCAAGCACCGATCTCCGAGGTGCTCGCCGCGCTGCGCGACGGCGGTTTCGCGCCCGCGGCCGAGGACTCCACCGGCACGATCGTCGATATCCGTGCCCGCGGCGCCCGGGTGCCCGCTCCGACAGGACGGCGCCGTGCCCACCGGCCGCAGACTCCCACCAACCAGACGCTTGGCGCGATCGTCTCGGTGCTGCGCAAGGTGGCGTCCGCGTCGTTCGGAACTATGCGCCTTGACCCCACTGTCGCGATCTCACAGCTGCAGGAAGCCGCGCACCTGCAGTCGTCGGTGGTGATCGGCTACGTCGACCCGGCAGGAGTGGCGACGCAGCGGGTGGTCGCGCCGATCAATGTCCGCGGCGGCCAGCTGACGGCTTATGATCCGGCGTCCGGCCGGGTGCGCGAGTTCGCGATCCACCGCGTCACATCGGTGGTGGCGGCCGACTCCGCATAGCCGACCGAGCTTCCAGCCGCGAGCCAGGAAGTTCACAGCACTGTTAGTGAACATGTCTGTGTGACGGACTGGCCGCGCACCGGCAACGCGATACCTACCAT
>JBKOYU010000725.1:0-2921 GCA_046725575.1 Actinomycetota bacterium
CCCTTGACGCCGTAGTCGCGGACCAGTTCGTGGACGCGGTGCACCGCGCGTCGCTCGTGCCACGGGTCCACGCTGCCGAACGGGATCAGCACATCGTTGTTGCGGATAGCGCCCGCGACGAGGTCCTCGATCGAGTTCGGCACGTGCCTCATCCCCGTACGCGCATCGATGGTGAACACCACCGCGGCGGTGTTGTGCCGCCGGTACTCGTCGGCCAACGCGTCCACGCTCGACAAGGCACCGGGCCCCATCTTGAAGTACTGCCCTACGGCTTCGACCAGTTCGTCGTCGTATGCCTTGTGGCCGTGGCCGTCGACCTCAACGTGAGTGTGGATGTCGATGGCCGCGATGCGGTCGAAATCGATTCCGTACTGGTACTTCTGGCCCGGCATTGCCGCAGTCTATGACTTGCGCGCAACGATCAGCGGGACCCGCACGGTATGTGCCAGCTTCGTGCTGACCGAACCGAGCAGCATCCCGGCGAATCCGCCACGACCGTGGCTGCCAACCACTAGCAACTGCGCGTTCTCCGACTCTTCGGCCAGAAAGTGGGCGGGGCGATCGCACACGACCACGCGGCGGACGGCCACGCCGGGATAGCTCGACTGCCATGACGCCAGTCGCTCGGCAAGCATCGCCTCGGCGCGCGCCGAAACGGCCGCCCGGTCCGCCGCAGATTCGGCGAGCAGACCACCGTCACCCCAGGCATGCGCGGCGATGAGGGTGGTGTCGCTCCAGGCGTGCACAGCAATCAGTTCGACCGAGCGTTGTGCGGCTTCCTCGAACGCGATGCCGGTCGCCCTGTCCGACACCGGCGATCCGTCGACGCCCAGTACTACCGGGGCGTCGCGGTGCGGCAACGGCGCGTCGTGGATGACCGCAACCGGGCAATGCGCATGGTGCACCAGCGCCGTGCTCACCGAGCCCAGCAGGCCCCGGCGGAACGCGCCATGACCGCGGCTGCCGACCACGATCATTCCCGTGTCCTTGGACAGGTCGATCAAGGTCGTTATCGTGGGTGCGTCGACGACGTCGGTCCCGGCCAGGGTCACCGACTGTCCAGCGTCATCCGCGGTCTGGCGTACCAAATCTTCTGCGTCACCGATGATTTGGCGAGCCTGCTGCTTCTGCCACTCGTCCATCGTCACGGGAACGGGCGTCACCGCGTAGGTCACCGTCGGCATCGAGACGACGTGCACCAGCCGCAGTGGAACCGACCGAAGCATCGCCTCATGGGTGGCCCACCGCACCGCAGCACTAGATGCCGCCGATCCATCGACCGCGACGAGAATCTCCGGAAGCGGTGCCAGCACTTCAGAACCCCTTCACCGTCCACGGTAGGCCGATCCGCGGCGCGGGGCAGCTAAATGTCCAGCGGATTGTGCTTTTCCCGCCGGTTGACCAACGGGCGTTGGTATGAGGGATCGGCGTTGCTGCGCGACGGTGTGCCGTTGCCGTGGATGTCCGGCACCTCGGCGAAGGGCAGCGGCATCGTCGGGGCCATGCCCGACCACTCGATGACGTTGGTCCGCACCAAGATCCGCCACTCCCCTGCGCGCCGTTCCAGTCGATCGAAGTAGCGGCCGCCGGCGATCCAATTGGTCTCGTCGCGGTTGCGCGCGGCGAACAGGTAGTAAGTTTCGGCATGCGCGGCGTCGCCGTCGATCTCGCAGGTGTGGTTGAGCAGGTTGTGGTGGGTCGCCAGCTGCCCCTGCTCATGCATGGCCGACGCCCAGTCATACAGATCGGCCGGACCGCCGACGAAGTCTCCCGCAGCAATGACGGCGTCAGGGTGGAAGGCGGACAGGAAGAGATCTCGGTCGAAGCGGTCCATACCGCGGCTGAAGCGCGTCAGGCAGTCGAGGATGTCCTGCCGGTTCAGTAGCCGGTCGATCCGTGCGAGGCGGTCAGCGTCCATGGCCTGCCTCGGCGATCGGGCGCCAGATCGGCGCACCCCGCTCGGCGCGCAGTGAGGGACTGACCCTGACGTCGTTGTCGGTGACGCCGTACTCCTCGGCCAACTCGGCGGTGATGAACGTGCCTCCCGAGCGCTTCATCACATCCGGATCGGCCGCCAGCGCCGCGATCACCCTGCCGGGAAACTCCGGTGAGCAGCCAACTGCGGGGTTCGTGACGGTCTGGTTGGTCATCTCAGGGCTGCGTCGCAAGTTGCGCTCGGCCCGTTCGGTGAAGGTGAGGCCCTGCCACAGCGAGAGCGAGGCGATGTTGTGCGGCTCGAGCTCGACGGCCATGTCCCGCGCCATCCGGTCAACCGCCGACTTGCACATGCCGAAGACGACGCCATAGGTGTAGGTCACCGCGGCGTAGCCGGAGATCGCGACGATCAACCCCGACTCTTGCGGGACCATCATCTTCGCCGCGTGCCGGGCTGCGACGAAGTTCGAGCGGACGCCGACATCGACCATGTCCCAATGGCTTAGCGGCTTCTCCCAGAACGGCGCGGGTTCGGTCAGGTCCTCGGGAAGGGCGAACGCGTTGTTGACCAGGACGTCGAGCCGCCCTCG
Source organism: Actinomycetota bacterium (assembly GCA_046725575.1). Taxonomy (GTDB): domain Bacteria; phylum Actinomycetota; class Actinomycetes; order Mycobacteriales; family Mycobacteriaceae; genus Mycobacterium. The sequence continues at coordinate 2,526 of JBKOYU010000725.1, forward strand.
GTCGCGTTCGACCTGAGCGAACAACGCTGCGACCTGGTCGTCATCGGCGTGGTCGACCTGCACGGGCACGCCGATGCCGCCGCGGCGGTCGACTTCAGCAGCGGTTTCGCCCACAGTGCCGGGCAGCGAAGACGAACCCGGCGCGACGGTCCGGCCGGTGACATATACGGTCGCGCCTTCTGCGCCGAGAGCCACCGCGATACCTCTGCCGATGCCTCGGCTGGCACCGGTGATGACTGCGACTTTCCCTGAGAGCCAGGTCATTTCGAGTCCGCGCCGAAAAACTTCTCGCTGTAGTCGCCGACAGCCCTGCCTGTGTAGTGCTCTGCACGGAACGGCGTACCCATCAGGCCCTGGGACCAGTCGATCGATTGGCCGAGGTCCTGATGCCAGTCG
>JBKOYU010000700.1:0-4041 GCA_046725575.1 Actinomycetota bacterium
GCATTGAGGGTATTTGGTTGGAACGCCACGTTTGTCAGTAGCGCCCTGATGGGGGCAGCGTTGATCGGCGTCGTCCTTGTGGGGTTGCGTAACAATCCCACCAGTGGCCTGGCCCCAAGCCGGCCGCGCCAGAACCGTCACCGCCGGATACGTCACTGCGACGCCACCCCCGCGTCGTGGCTCTCGGCACTGCGCGAGACCTGGGGTGAACCGGGCACCCGGCTGGGCCTGTGGGTGCATTTCACCTGTCAGTTTCCCGGCAATGCCTTCCTGCTGCTGTGGGGCTTTCCCTTTCTCACCCGGGGCGCGGGACTTGAATCAACCACCGCTCTTCGAGTGCTCATGCTCATCGCCGTCTCCGCCGTCATCCTGGGCCCTGTGCTCGGCAAAACCGTCGGCCACTTCCCACGGTCACGCCTGCCCCTGGCACTCGGGATCGCGCTGACGACCCTACTCACGTTGTCCGTGGTCCTCGCCTGGCCGGGACGATCACCGCTTTGGCTTCTTATCGTTCTTGCCGTCGTACTCGGCGCCAGCAACCCAGGGTCGCTGATCGGTATGGATTACGCCCGGCTGCATAACCCGGCACGCCGGCTCGGAGTAGCGTGCAGCATCGTCAACATCGGCGGCTACAGCGCCACCGCAATTGCCGTGCTCGGTGTGGGTTACGTCATCGACGCGCTTGAGCCGGCCACTGCCGAGGCGATGGTGGCCTATCGTGCCGCCTTTGCGCTCTTTCTACCCATGCTGGCCATCGGCCTCTGGAAGGTGATTCGCTGGCACCGCAAGGTCCGTCTCGCCTGCCCGACCGAACGTACGCCCGCCGATCCACTTAGCCAGCGCGATTCGGAGTGCGCAGACTGCGGAGTTCTCAAGCGGCCGACCCAATTACACCAGAGTGTCGCCGATCACGCCGATGAGCTCATCCATTGCGCTGCCGTCCATCGCCGCGGGTTTGAAGACAAGGCGGTGGACGCCGAGTTCGGCATAGCGGCTGACCGTATCGCGATCCACAGGCCCCGGCGGCGGCGTGATGGTCACCTCCAGCTCGCCCAATTCGGGTGGGCGCTCGTGGCGTCGCGCCGTCTCTCGCAATGCGGCAAGCGCTTGAGCCGTCTTATCAAGGGACAGCTCGTATCCGTACCAACCGTTGGCTGCACGCACGACGCGTGGAAACGCCGCGGGCGACTCAGCGCCGATGACGATCGGGGGATGCGGCCGCTGGACCGGCAGAGGCCGCAGGGCCACGTCGGCAAAGCGCACAGTGGGGCCGCTGAACGGCAGGATGCGCTCGTCCCATAGGGTCCGCAGCGCGTCGAGGTACTCGTCGGTTAGTCGCGCCCGCTGCGATAGTTCGATTCCCAGTGCCCGCAATTCGGGCTCGACGTACCCTACGCCGACGCCGACAATCAGCCGTCCGCCCGACAGGTAGTCGAGCGTGGCCAGCTGCTTCGCCAACACCACGGGGTGGCGCTGCGGGAGCACCAGCACACCGAACGCAAGGCGCACCCGTTCGGTGACCGCGGCCAGATAGCTCAGCTCGACGACCGCCTCTGCCCTTGATTCCGGAGGCGGGCCGCCGGGCGGAACCTCAACCACGGTGTGGTCACCGACCCATAGCGATTCGATGCCTGCCTGCTCGGCAGCGCGCGCCCGGCGGACCAGGACGGCGGGCTCGACGCTGCCGCCTCGATGCAGTCCGTTCAAACCAAAGAGCATCCCGCCTCCTTCAATCGGTCCCTACCAATGAGGACCGCTTTCTGAGGTCTCGCGAAAATTAGCACTACATTCGGGCCTGCTGCGGCTGCTGATCATCACGTTGCTGATCGAGCCCGACGGTGAAACACGTGCCCGAAATTCCTCGAGACGTGTATGTGCTACTCGAGGCAGGAAACGGGCCGCGGATTGCAGCACGCTCTGTGCGCAAAGAAGTCTTGCGCTCATGCCGAGACGACCGCCGATGCGCTTTTGAATCATCGAGGCCTGTCCGGTCCGGTGAGCGCGACCGCATCGCTCCAGTGTTTGCGCATAAACTCCAGAGCGGGTGCGGCTTGGTCATTCAGATCGCGCCAATCGCACTCCGCGGAGATCCGGCCGTCATATCCCACACTCGACAAGGCAGCGGCAAAGCCCGCATAGTCGTAGCCGGGAACCGTCGGCGATTGCCTGCCGCCACCGGCCACCTGCACGTGTCGAATTATCGATCCGGTGTTGAGGACTTCACCCAGGGACTCGTGTTCGCGTTCGAGATGATAAAGATCGGCGGTGATATAGACCCCGTGCAGCCCGAATTCCTCTCGAAATTCACGGCACTCTTTCAGGGTGTTCAAGACGTTGGACTCACCGCGGTTGAGTGGCTCCAGCCCAACCATCACACCGTATCGATCGCATTCCTCGTGCACTACCGCAACGGCGCGGGCCAGACGCCCAAGCGCCTCACCGCCGTCCATCCCGGGCGGCACATCCCGGGCAGCACCACTGCCGAGCACCACAACCTCCCCGCCGACCTGCGCCATCCGCGCAGCGACGCGTCCCGCGTGGCTGCGGACAGTATCGAGATCGCCGTACAGGGAAACACTTGGCGGAAAGAACCGGTTGAAGACCTCCGGCACAAGAGGCAGGGCGTCCAGCTGACGTAGGCTCGCAATCGCCGCCGTGTCCGACTCCGCCGGCTTGAGCACCTCGACAGAAAGTTCACAGAAGTCGTACCCACATCGCGCCAGAATGGCCACGTCTTCAATACTTGTAACCCAGGAACCGAATCGCATCTGACCCCCTCACTGCGGGAACGCACGAAATAGCCGCTGCGGCGTAGGTCACGGCGAAGTCTATCGGCACGGATGATCTTGAGTCTCTATCCCGCCAGGTGTTGCAGTGGATTCGCCCGTGAAATTGGCAAGAAAGTTTGAGTCCCTGAACACGTCGAGCACGTCAAAGGCGTCGGTCGTGCGTGATTCCGCAAGCGACCCCGCGCCGCGGCTGAGGCACGTGCGGCTCTGACCTCATCGTGTCTTGCCGTGGTGCCTACATGGCGAACCGGGCGCTCAACCCGCCGTCGACATTCCAAGCGGCGCCGGTGACGAAGGCGCTTTAGGTGAGGCGAGGAAGGCAGCGACGTGGGCGATCTCTTCGGGAGTGCCGATGCGGCCCATCGGCTGAGCCGCATACAGCCGTTCCCACGCCGCAGCCGGGTCGGGCTGGGAATCCAGCATTTTGACGATGGGCGCGGTGCGGATGAAGCCGGGGCAGATGGCGTTCACGCGGATGTTCTGAGGCGCTAGGTCCAGCGCAAGCGATCGAGTCAGGCCCAGTACCCCGGCTTTGGCCGCGGCATAGGGGAACGTGCCCGGCCTCGTCAGGTGGGCGTGGATGGAGGAGATATTGATGATCGACCCGCCGCCGAGGCGGCCCATCTGCGGGAGCACGTGTTTGACACACAGCCACATGCCCTTGAGATCGACGCCGAAAAAGGCGTCCCAATCGGCTTCGGACATCTCGGCCACGTCCGCCGCAGAACCGACGCCTGCGTTGTTCACCAGCACTTCGACCGGGCCGAGATGTTCGGCGACCGTCTGCATCGCTCGACCGACTTGCCTCTCATCGGAGACATCGCAGCTGCGGGCGCGTCTGGTCGAGGGTGTGCCGGTGTCGGAAGCTGCTGCGGCACATGGTTATTCGCGGGCAGCGTTTTATCTGGTGGCGGCGGCGTTCGATCAGTCGGGGATGGCGGGACTGCTCGACGAGCGGCGCGGCCGTCGTGGCCCGGTGAAGCTGCGCCCGGAGATCGTGGACTTCATCCGCGCCGACACCGGGTCGGGGGCGCAGATCGCCGAGCAGGTGGCCGACCGGTTCGGGGTGCGGTTGCACCGGCGCACCATCGAGCGGGTGCGCGGGCGGTGAGCGCCCGGTCGTTCTGGCCGCCGGTCGAGGCGGCGCAGGTCGACTACGAAACGCTGCGCGCGCACGTGTGCGAGCACCCCGGGCTGCCGGCGGGTCTGGCCGCGGCCCGGTTCGCCCGTCGCGGCCTGGCCGGGTTGATCG
>JBKOYU010000591.1:0-4474 GCA_046725575.1 Actinomycetota bacterium
GGTGATGGTGATCCAGTCGCCGTGCCGCCAGACCCCAGGGAACATCTCGAAATAGGCGCTGCGATAACGGGATCCGTCGGCGTCGTTCCAGAATGCGACGGGCATCGACGGCATCGGCTTGGTGATGACCAGCTCGCCGACCTCGCCGCGCACCGGCTTTCCCGACTCGTCCCACGCGTCCAGCGCCACACCCAGGTACGGTGCGGACAACTCCCCCGGCCACACCGGCACCGTGCGGACGCCGCCGATGAACGCCGACACCACATCAGTGCCGCCGCTGATCGACGCCACCTGGACGCGTTCGCCGACGTTGTCACGCAGCCACATCGACGACGATGGCGGGAGCGACGAGCCGGTGATGCCGACGGTCCGCAGCGCCGACAGGTCATGGTCGGTGCGCGGCACCGCGCCCGCCTTGCCACAGCTCAGTACGTACGCCGGGCTGGTGCCGAGCACGGTGGCCCGGACGCGGGAGGCGATGTCCCACAACGCGTCCGGTTTCGGATAGTTCGGGCTACCGGCGTAGCAGACGATCGTCGCACCGACCAGCAGGCCGGCGACCTGGAAGTTCCACATCATCCAGCTTGGGCTGGTGTACCAGAAGAACGTATCCTCGGCGCCGGTATCCGATTGCAGTGCAATGGCTTTCAAGTGCTCAAGCACGACGCCGCCGTGCCCGTGCAAGATTCCCTTCGGCAGCCCGGTGGTGCCCGACGAGAACAGAATCCACAGCGGATGGTCGAAATCGACGGGGACCGTGCGCAGTTCATCGGCGTCGGCCTCGGCGGTGAGCTCGGAAGCGAACACGGTGGCGCGCAGCGTCGGCAGGCCGGCCTGCAGCGCAGCGACGTCCTCACCCTTGTCGTAGGACTTGCCGCCGTACCGATAGCCCTCGGCGGTGACCAGCACCACCGGCTCGAGCTGGCCGAGCCGGTCCAGCGCCGCCTTGGCGGAATAGTCCTGCCCGCAGGCGCTCCAGATGGCGCCGATGCTCGCGGTCGCGAGGAACGCGATGACCGCCTCGGGAATGTTGGGCAGATACCCGACGACACGGTCGCCTGCCGTCACCCCGTGCGAACGCAGCGTCTGCGCGAATGCGGCTGTGCGCCCGAGCAATTCGTGCCATGACAGCTCGTCGACCTGCCCGTCCTCACTGACGTGCAGGATGGCAGGCCGGTCGGTGCGCGCATTGCGCACGATCTGGTCGACGTAGTTGAGGCGCACACTGGGGAACCACCGCGCGCCGGGCATCTCCGGATTTTCGAGCACGCGATCGGGCGGGTCGCCGAGTTCGAAGTACTCCCACAGCGCGCCCCAGAACGCGGCCGGGTTGTCGACCGACCACTGCCACAGCGAGTGGTAGTCCGCCATCGGAGTGCCGGTGCGCTGCTGCACGAACCGGGCAAAGTCGGTGACACGCGCCTCCGCGATATCCCGTTCCGTTGGCTGCCACTGCGGAACATCGACGGCTTGTGTCATCGGGCGCTCCAGCCTCCGTCCATGGTGTACGACGCGCCCGTCACCATCCCGGCGGCCGGTGAGGCCAGCCAACCGACCAGTGCGGCCACCTCTTCGGGCTCGACCAGCCGCTTGATCGCGCTCTCCTTCAGCAGGATCTCGGCCACCACCTGATCTTCGGGGATGCCGTGCGTGCGGGCCTGGTCGGCGATCTGCTTGGCCACCAGGGGCGTGCGGACGTATCCGGGGTTCACGCAGTTGCTTGTCACGTCGTGCGGGCCGCCCTCGAGCGCCGTCACCTTCGACAGCCCCTCGAGCGCGTGCTTGGCGGTGACGTAGGCGACCTTGTACTCGGAGGCGCGAATACCGTGCACCGATGAGATGTTAATGACGCGGCCGAACTTCTGCCGGTACATGTGCGGAAGCGCGGCCCGGATCAGCAGGAACGGCGCCTCCACCATCAATGCGAGCATCATGCGGAATTTTTCGGGCGCAAAGTCGGCGATCGAGTTGATGCTCTGCACACCGGCGTTGTTCACCAGGATGTCGGTCTCGAGCTGCAGGTTCTCCAGCGACGCGACGTCGAGAAGATCCACCGCCCAGGCTTGTCCGCCGACGTCGGCCGCCAGGTCCATCGCACCGGCTTCATCGACGTCGGCAACCGTGACCGTTGCGCCGCGGGCGGCGAGCTCCCTGGCGCACGCCGCGCCGATCCCGCTCGCACCGCCCGTGACCAACGCAGTTCGACCGTTGAGGTCGGTCATGCGACGCCTGCTTTCGCGAGGTCCTCGCGGTCGGCCTGATCGACGTCCGCCAGATCGATGCCCTTGGTCTCGTGGGTGAAGTACACCGCGATGAGGGTGATGACAGCGGCGCCGGCCAGATACAACGCGATCGGGACCGGGGAGTCGAAGACCTCGAGCAGTTTGACGGCGATGATCGGCGCGAGCGAGCCGGCGACGATCGAGGTGACCTGATAGCCAAGGGACACACCGGAATACCGCATCCGGGTGGGGAACATCTCGGCCATGATCGCGGGCTGCGGGGCGTACATGATCGCGTGAATGACCAACCCGATGATGATCGCGCCCATGATGACCAGATAGTTGGCGCTGTTCATCATCGGGAACGCGAAGAAGCCCCAGGTGCCCGCGGCCAGCGCGCCGACGAAGTACACCGGGCGGCGGCCGACACGGTCGGACAGCCTGCCCACCAACGGAATCGCGACAAAGTGCACCGCATGCGCGGCCAGCAGCCACCACAGGATATCGCTGGTGTCGGCGTGCACCTGGACCTTGAGGTAGGTGATCGAGAAGGTGACCACCAGGTAGTACATGATGTTCTCGGCGAACCGCAGGCCCATCGCGGTGAAAACGCCACGGGGGTAACGCTTCAGCACCTCGACGACGCCGTACGAGACGGCCTTGACGCGCTCGACCTCTTGCTGGGCCGCGACGAAGATCGGCGCATCGGTGACCTTGGTGCGGATGTAGTAGCCGATCAGCACGACGATGGCCGACAGCCAGAAGGCGACGCGCCAGCCCCACGACAGGAATGCGTCGTCGGACTGCGTCGTGGTGAGCACCAGAAGCACCACGGTGGCAAGCATGTTGCCGACAGGCACGGCGGCCTGCGGCCAGCTGGCCCAGAACGCGCGACTTTGGTTGGGGCTGTGTTCGGCCACCAGCAGCACCGCGCCGCCCCATTCGCCGCCGACGGCGAAGCCTTGGAGGAACCGCAGCACCACGAGCAGGGCCGGTGCCCAGTAGCCGACCTGTCCGAACGTCGGCAGACAGCCCATCAGGAATGTCACGGCCCCGACGAGCAACAGGCTGAACTGCAGGAGTTTCTTGCGCCCGTATTTGTCACCGAAGTGGCCGAAGACCACGCCGCCGATCGGGCGCGCGGCGAAGCCAACCGCATAGGTCAGGAATGCCGCGAGGATCGCGTCGAGGTCGCTGTCACCCTTGGCGAAAAACACCTTGCTGAACACCAGCGTTGCGGCGGTGCCGTAGAGGAAGAACTCGTACCACTCGACGACGGTGCCGGCCATCGAGGCCGCCACCACGCGCTTCAGCCCCGTCGTGATCGGCCCCGGTTCGTCGCTTACCGGCCTTGTGTCGTCGCGGACACTCATCGCACACTCCTGCCTCAAATGTGATGGTGGACACAGATCTCTGTGAGTATTCATGCAGATACCAGCCGGTGCAATGGCCAAAACTGCAGGAGGTATCTGCAAAAATGCAGTTATGACGGCACCCTCTTCCGGCCGCCGCCCGAGCGCCGATGACCTGTTGGTGCTGCTGGCCGTGGGGCGCTCCGGCCGCTACAACACCGCGGCCGAAGAGCTTGGCCTCAACCACACCACCATCTCGCGCCGCATCGCCGCGCTGGAACAGTCGATCGGCGGCCGGGTGCTCGCGCGCGTCGGCGGAGGCTGGGAGCTCACCGACCTCGGCCGCGAGGCACTGTCTGCCGCCGAGGCCGTCGAATCGGCGGTCCGGTCGCTGACCGTCGACCCCGGCGGCGTGCGCACCCTGGAAGGCGTGGTTCGGATATCCGCCACCGACGGATTCAGCGCGTACATCGCCGCGCCGGCGGCGGCACAGGTGCAGCGTCGGCACCCGAAGGTGGCGGTCGAGATCGTCGCCGCCACCCGGCGGGCCACCCAGCAGAGGTCCGGACTCGACGTCGAGGTGGTCGTCGGTGAACCGAAGGTCCATCGCGCCAAGGCGATTCGGCTTGGCGACTATTGCCTTGGCCTCTACGGTTCACGCGACTACCTCGCCGAGCACGGCACACCGACGAGCATCGAGGACCTCGCCCGCTATCCGCTCGTCTACTTCATCGACTCGATGCTGCAGGTGGATGACCTCGACATCGCGACGAGCTTCGCTCCAGCGATGCGCGAATCAGTCACGTCCACAAACGTTTTCGTGCACGTTGAAGCGACCCGCGCGTCGGCAGGCATCGGCCTGCTCCCGTGCTTCATGGCCGACCGCCACGACGACCTGAT